>JBDLIZ010000069.1:0-15010 GCA_039714615.1 Pseudomonadota bacterium
ATTGCTACTGCCAATCAATGGCCCTCGCGCTTCATCCGTTGGAGTCTCTTGCCGGCCAGTCGCGCGACGGTGGTATTTGAATATTGTTTGCGCAGCGAGTTCAATACCCTTTTGGCCTCATCCCACTGAGCCAGCTCATAGTGAGTAAAACCAAGCTTCAAGGTAGCATCCGGCACCTTACTGCTTGCAGGGTAGCGGTCAAGCACCTTTTTGAATTCAACCAAGGCGCTGGAGTAACTGCGAGACACGTAATTGGCCTCCGCCAACCAGTATTGGGCATTTCCCGCATAGACACTTTGAGGATATTTGGTTAGAAAGGCGCTGAAGGCCTCAACGGAGTCCTTGTAACGCTTGTCTTTTAACAAATTGAAGGCCTGTTTATAGGCCTCCTGTTCTGCGGCGCTGGAAGTGCCGCCGAGAGTCACAGCCGGTTTTACGGCGCTACCGCCGCTTTGCTCAACCTCCCCCGTCTTTGCCGGTTCCGTGGAAGGGCTTAGTTGTGCCTTAGCGGATGGGGAGGAAGGGGTTACAACCACGGAGGCGGCTTTGCCACCCTCTAGGTTCTGGAGGCGTTGATCGATGTCCAGATAGAGTTCTCGCTGGCGCTTCTTGATGATATCGATCTCATGAAGTCCCTGTTCACCGTCACCACGCAGCAACTTGACCTCATTGCGCAATGTCTCCAGGCGCTGATACATCTCCATGAGCACCTGGTTTTGCCTTTCCATACGTGACAGACGTCTCTCCAAGGTGTTGACCTGTTGTTCCAGGTCCCTGATGCCGGCGGAAAAGGCGGGCATGGCAATGACGGCATTGATAAGGCCTATCCACAACAGCCGGGTAAAAATAGACATGGTTGGTATTTATTTCAGATCGATGTAGACGAGTTCAACTCTACGGTTGAGTTTCCAGGACTCCTCGTCATGACCGAAGGCCGCGGGTAACTCTTCACCATAACTGATCAATTCTATTTGACTCGCAGCCACTCCCTGCAGTTTCAACAACTGGGAAACCGACTGAGCACGCTGCTCACCCAAACCGAGATTATATTCCCGTGAACCGCGTTCGTCGGTATGTCCTTCCAGACGCATTCTCTGCTGCGGGTGATCGGTGAGGTATTGGCCGTGGGAGGTAATGATTTCTTGCGATTCCGGGGTAACTCCCGATTCGTCAAAATTAAAATAGATCACTCGTACAGACAGGGGACTGTCCGGATCGTTTAGAAGATCGAGCTGCAGGGCCTTGTCCTGCCCCAGAGGCAGTGTGCTTACCGAATCCTCAGCCCCGGCACCGGGCTGTCCATCGGCACCAGGCTGTCCATCGGCCACCTCGGTAGTGGCCGGTCCTCCGCCGCTGGTTGCACAACCGATCAACAATACGGTAACAAATATGACAACGATCATACGCAGCGTATCTATCTTCATGAATTACACCTTTATAGTTGACGACATGAGCAGCAGACTAAGGAATGCTACCGAAATAACTTCCCTATCTGACTTGCCTTATCGCTCGTATTCGGCGTTGTGACAACAGTTACATAGCTGGGGCTATGCGCCTGTTGTCACGCCTTGAATACAAACGATCATTCGGCGCCAGTTAGAGAAGTTATTTCGTTCGCATTCCTAACAAGACAAACTGAAAAGTTTCAACATAGATCCTAATGCTCTAATCCCGAAAAGGCGACCACACCGGTTCGCGTACATCACCCTCCTGCAAGGTCAAGCGCTGGCGAACGCGCCCATCCTCGCTCACGGCGGCAAGCACCGCTCTATCACGATAATCAGTGGCATAAATGATCATACTGCCGTTCGGAGCAAAACTGGGCGACTCATCCAACTTACCATCGGTCAGAACCCTGAGCCCCCCGCTAATAAGATCCAATACTGCAATTCGGTAACCGACCCCATCGTGATGGGTCATGACGACCTGTCTACCATCCGGCGATACATCGGCTGCGGCGTTGTAATTACCTTGGAAGGTTAAGCGCTTGGCCCGTCCACCACTGATCGGAATACGATACAGTTGTGGCCGACCGCTACGATCAGAGGTAAAGATTAAGGATCGGCCATCCGGCAACCACACCGGTTCGGTATCGATGCCGGAGCTTCGGGTCAATCGAGTCACACGCCGGGTTGCGATATCCAGCAGATAGATCTCCGGATTACCATCCACCGACAGAGTAAGCGCCAATTTACGGCCATTGGGAGACCAGGCGGGGGCACTATTGATCCCCGGCCTCGCAGACACCTTGTGTCTGGATCCGCCCCGCAGATGCTGCACAAACACCTGCGGTTGACCATTTTCAAAGGACACATAGGCGATGCGCTTAGCATTGGGGGACCACGCCGGTGACATTAGGGGGTGCGCAGAGGTGAATACGGTCTGGGCGTTGTAGCCATCGGAGTCCGCCACCTGCAGAGAATAGCGTTTATTGCTTGCCGAGGGTGACAATTCGCTCACATAAGCCACCCGACTGCTGAAGGCACCACGCAGACCGGTAAGCTTTTCGTAAATCAGATCACTGATCTTATGTGCCACCTTGCGCAGATCACTCTTCGGCGCCGGGATGCTGTAAGCAAGTAATTTCTGCCCCCGAATGGCATCGAACAGCTGAAACTGCACCTCGTAACGCCCCTGCGCCTGAGGCTTGATACTGCCGATGACCAGGTTCTCGGTGCCAAGTCCTCGCCAAGCGGGGAAATCCACCGCCTGGGCCGTTGCCGGGCGCTGTGGGAAATCCGCCACCGCAAGCGGAGAGAATTGTCCACTGCGATGTAGATCCGCCGTTACGGTGGCGCCGATAGCGATGGGTGGTCCCCCGGCAGTGCCCTGCCAGGCAAACGGCACGATGGCGATGGGTAAGGCCCCCTCGATCCCCTGGGTAATCTCAATCTCCAGGATGGCATGGCTGCGGGCCGTAAACAGCAGTAAAAAACTACCAAGTAAAAGTGTAGAAGCTGTCTGGTTAAAAAATGATCGGCTGCAAAGACCTTGAAATTGGCCCATTTTTCCGATGCTCCTCGTTAAATAGCTAAAGCTATTCGCCTCAAACCATCGAAAAACTGTTCTCAATTCAAGGTCTTTTCGCTTCGACCACTTTTCAACCAGACAGCTTCTAAATCTCGATCTCATGATTCCTGGGTATCGTCAGTTGTTGGGTTCAAATCTGAAATGTAATTCCCGGTCGAAAACCTGCGGGTCGGGTGGAGGCGGTAACGGATCGGCCTTCCACACCGCGCTCTCTACAGAACGGCGGAAGCCTTCGTCTCCGCTGCATCGCTGCACGCTCACCTCCTGAATAAAACCGCCTGGCGCCTGTTTGACATACACCGAACAGGAATCGCCAGAGAGTGCACTGGCGGGCTTACGCCAGAGACGCTGGATCTTGGCCGCGATGGCAGCGACATAACGGTCCGTCAGTGCCTTCAGCTTGCGATCCAAGGCGGCCTGCTGCCGTCGCTCCTCGGCTGCTTTGATCGCCGCCGTCTCCTCCGCCATTATGGCGGCCAAGCGTTGTTGTTCCGCCTTTTGCTCGGCCTCGCGGCGTTGCTGTTCCTGTTGCTTTTTTTCCAATTCGGCCTGCCGCTGGGCTTGCTCGGCACGTTTTCTTTCCTCCTCATTGCGCTTGCGTTGCTGCTCCTTTTTCAGTTCCGCCTGCTGCTTGACCTCTTCGGCACGTCGTTTTTCTTCTTCTTTACGTTTGCGCTTCTTTTCCTCCTTTAGCCTGGCCTGGCGTTTAGCTCTTTCCAATTCTTGCTTACGTTTAGCCTCCGCGGCACGTCTTTTTTCTTCTACGCGCCGTTTTTGCTCTTGTTCTTTCTTCTTCAGCTCGGCGCGCTTTTTCTCTTCCCGGTGACGTTGCTGCTCAAGTGCCTGTTGCCGCTTGCGCTCTTCGGAAAGCCGTTTTTTCTCTTTTTGCTGCTCGAGTTCACGGGCATCGATGACCTTGGCCTTTACCGTGGGAATCTCCGGCTGGGTGATACTATGCGGTTTGTTACTCATCTGAAAGCCCACGATTAGCATCAACAAGGCCGCCACATGGACCAATACCGCCACCAACACGGACGTGGGAATATGGCGTTTCAACCGCGCCATGGTTCAGTTTGACCCGGGATTTGACGGAGGCGGTTCAGTAATCAGACCAATATTATCCGCACCGGCGTTCTGCAACACGACCATCGCGGTGATAACACGCCCATAGGCGACCTGATCATCACCACGGACGTAGACCTGCAGATCGGGTTGCTGCGAAATAAGCTCCTTGACCCTATCTTTGAGTGCATCGAGTTCGATCGGTTTTCTAGGCTTCAAATTCTGGTTGAGATAAAATCGTCCCACCTTGTCGACACTCACGATCAGGGGTTCTTGCTGGCGGCTATCATCGGGCAAGGTCTCGGAAGGGGCATCAGGGAGATCGACCTCGACACCTTGTTGCAACAACGGCGCGGTCACCATGAAGATAATCAGCAATACCAGCATCACATCAATATAAGGAACCACATTGATCTCTGACATGGGACGCCGCTTGCGGCGGGCAGGGGAATAGGCCATGATCAATCAGTGCACATTAACCCTATTGTCCGCCAACGCTACGGATCAGCGCCTGGCGCTGTAATAGCGACGTAAACTCTTCCATGAAATTATCGTAATGGTTCACCAGCCGGTCTACATTGTGAGAATAACGATTGTAGGCAATAACGGCGGGAATTGCCGCGAACAAACCCATGGCCGTGGCAATGAGCGCCTCGGCAATACCAGGGGCAACCAGCGCCAGGGTGGCCTGCTGCATATCGCTCAAGGCACGGAATGAATTCATGATGCCCCAGACGGTGCCAAACAAACCGACATAAGGACTGGTGGAACCCACCGTAGCCAGGAAAGACAAATAGGACTCCAAGGAATCCACCTCCCTGGACAGGGCCACCCTCATGGATCGCTGGGCAGTATCCACTACCGACTCGGAGGTAATCTGATTTTTGCTGTGGAGTCTCACATATTCCTTGAAACCGGAAACGAAAATTCGTTCCATCCCCGCGAGATTTTTTTTCTTGCGCACCTGGTCATAGAGCGCCACCAGATCCATACCCGACCAGAAACGGTCTTCAAAACGCTCGGCCTCACGGCGGGCATCCTTGATGATTCTCCATTTACTGACAATCATGGTCCACGAAATCACGGAAGCCAACAGCAGTAAAAACATCACCAGCTGCACCAACAGGCTGGCATCGATGACCAGCCGGTAAAAACTCATATCAACTTGCACTTTCCAGATCCTGCCTTAGCTGTTGAGGAATCGGTTTAGGTCGAAATGTCATCGCGTCAAGACTAGCGACCCTGACACTCCCTGTTGTGATTATTTCTTGTTCCTCTCGATCACCCAGCCGGGCGATCCTTTGCTCAAAGGTAAGCGTTACCCTCCCCAACTTAATGCCGTTTACGGCAACTTGCAACAGATCGTTGAATCGTGCTGGTTTTTTATATTCTACCGCGACCGAACGCACGGCGAACAGCAAGCCTTGCTCACGGATCAAGACATCCTGCTCGTAGCCCAGGGTCCGCAACCATTCGGTACGCGCACGCTCCATGAATCTAAGATAATTCGCATAATACACCACACCACCCGCATCGGTGTCTTCATAATATACCCGCACGGGCAAAATAAAATCTCGCACACCCTCCCCTATAGTGTCATGATCAAATATCAATACAATAGCTATAAAATCTTTGAGTAGTTACTGCATTTCGGAAAAGATCTCAAGCCCAAAGAAGAGCAGAGATCAGACCTGGTGACAAAGATTCATTGCAATCCGCTGAACGGTTAATCCTGGGGTTCCAAAAGGTCAGGGATAGTACCGCTAGGGAGCACTTCTTGCGGTGGGATCAATCCCAGGTGCCGATAGGCCTTGAGGGTCGCCACTCGCCCTCTGGAGGTACGCATCAGGAAGCCTTGTTGAATGAGAAAGGGTTCGATGACATCCTCTATAGTGCCACGCTCCTCACCGATGGCTGCCGCCAGACTATCCACACCCACCGGACCACCATCAAACTTTTCGATGACCGCCGACAGCAGCCGGCGGTCCATGTTGTCGAAACCCAGCTCATCGACATTGAGCATCTCCAGTGCCCGGCTGGCGATACGCCGGCTGATTCGGCCATCGGCCTTGACCTGCGTATAATCGCGCACTCTTCTGAGCAGGCGGTTGGCAATACGCGGGGTGCCACGCGAGCGCCGGGCGATCTCTCTGGCGCCTTGGGCCTCTATCACCACATCCAGTATCCCCGCGGATCGCAATACAATTTCACTCAACTCCCCGGCCGAGTAAAACTCCATGCGTTGAACGATCCCGAAACGGTCTCTCAAGGGAGAGGTGAGCAGCCCTGCGCGGGTGGTCGCCCCAACCAGGGTAAACGGCGGCAGATCGAGTTTGATCGACCGGGCGGCGGGCCCCTCGCCGATCATGATATCGAGCTGGAAGTCCTCCATCGCCGGATACAAGACCTCCTCCACTACGGGGCTCAATCGATGAATCTCATCGATGAACAAGACATCATGGGGCTCCAGATTGGTGAGTAATGCCGCCAGATCGCCGGGACGCTCCAGTACCGGCCCGGAGCTGTGACGAAGATTAACCCCCAGCTCATTGGCAACGATATGCGAAAGCGTGGTCTTACCCAATCCGGGCGGCCCAAAGATCAGAACATGATCCAACGCCTCCTCCCGGGCGCGCGCGGCGGAGATAAAGATCTCCATTTGTTCGCACACCGCCGCCTGACCGATATATTCCCGCAGCAAACGCGGGCGTATGGACGGCTCCAAGCGCCGTTCATCACCCTCGATCTTAGGGTCAATCAACTCTCGGGAATCATCGTTCATTTCAAACTCGTTTTGAGGGCCAGACGGATGATCTCCTCCCGGCTCACATCCGCGGTGTCTAACTTTCTTACCATACGATTGGCCTCCTGCGGCTTATAACCCAGCGCCACCAGGGCCTGTATGGCGTCTTCCAAGGGATCCATAATGGGACCCTGCGATACTACGGCAGAATGGTTCGAATCCGTTACGACGCCCGCCATCAGGGTATCCATGCGATCGCGCATCTCCACGATCAGGCGTTCGGCAGTTTTACGCCCTATTCCCGGCAATCTGACCAAGGAAGCAGTATCGCCCTGCTGTATACAGCGCCCGAAGGTCTGGGCGTCCATCCCCGAGAGTACGGCCAAGGCCATCTTGGCCCCTACCCCCGTGATCCTGAGCAGTGCGCGAAACATACGACGTTCGGTCTCATTGATGAACCCAAAAAGGACATGCGCATCATCACGCACTTGCAAGTGCGTGAACACCATCACCTGTTCACCGATCTCGGGGAGCAGATAAAAGGTCGACATAGGCGCCTGCAGCTCATAGCCCACCCCCCCTACTTCGAGCATCATATCCGGCGGTTGTTTAATCACTAATTCTCCGCGCAATCTGCCGATCATATTATTTTATCCATGGAATACTACAGAAGGGTGTTCACGTTTACAGAAGCATACAACAGATAGCCCCTAGTGGCTTAAGGACACAACCCCTAAAAGAGTCTATTTATCCCGTGCTCGATATTGCTCGGCAACGAACTATGCCCTTAGATCATCGACTCCATAATAGTTTCACCAAAATCACTAAAACCGCATAGCACATTGATAACCATCAATCTTTCATGATCCAAGCATGCTACCCCCTTCGTTCACGAGCACGTGTACGTTCACCAATTCTCGCTGTAATGGCAGGACCTATTCAAGTCTCACCGATAGCGCCGGTAGTTTACTGAAATTCAATTACCGGGCGCGCCTGAAAACACCTGCGGGGAATCGCCTCAGCGTAGCTATGGTATGGGCATGGCAGAGCGCGGCGGCCAGTGCATCCGCCGCATCGGACTGCAATTCATCATCGAGCCTCAGAAGACGACAGACCATGTGCTGTACCTGTGCCTTGTCCGCGGCACCGGTACCGACAATCGCCTGCTTGATCGTGCGGGGACTGTATTCACTGACGGGTAGTTTATGATTGACCACGGCACATATGGCCGCGCCCCGCGCATGCCCCAGTTTCAGCGCCGAGGCGGCATTGCGCGACATGAAGACCTGCTCCACTGAGAGCTCTTCGGGCTGATGCTCCTTAACGATACGATCGACTTCACGAAAGATGATACCCAGTTTTTCGGCCATCTGATTGGCCTTGACATGGATACAACCACTGCCGATGTATACACTGCGTACACCGTCACTGTCGATGACGCCATAACCGGTGATTCGCGAGCCGGGATCTATGCCTAAGATGCGCATTCTACCCATGACGGGTGGGTTTTCAGGAATGCGGAGTGCATCGAGTTTGTCGTAGAGCAAGGCGGAACACGTAAGTCATAGTTGTTACTATGGCTTTCGTGTTCCAACGCCGCTATACGGCAAAGGCGGTGCGCTAAGTAACCGGAAAACTCATTCGCCATGGGTATAATTAATAGGTAATCGGAAGAATAATGGCGAGAGACTATAGACTGAACCCTAAATGCACTAGCACCACTGCGATCAACGTGATAAAAACCGGCCTGGGCTGCGAGATCCCCTATCTTAATATCGGCACCAAGTTACGCCGAAAGCGCTGTAAGTACCTCCTCTGAAATATCGGCATTCGAGTAGACCTCCTGGACATCATCCTGTTCCTCCAGCATGTCCTGAAGCCTGAGCATTTTTTCGGCATCCTGCTCACCGAGCACAGACAGATTCTCCGCCCGCATGGTCACCTCGGCATGCTCGGGTTCGAGACCGGCCTTGCGCATCGCCTCCTTGACGGCAATGAACTCTTCCGGCGTCGTCAGGACATCGATACTGCCATCATCATTGACCATGACGTCCTCGGCACCGGCCTCCAGAGCCGCCTCCATGATCGTGTCTTCATCCGCACCCCTGGCGTAGCTAATGACCCCCGCCTTGGTGAACATATAGGCCACCGACCCGGAGGTCCCCAAGTTTCCGCCCGCCTTGCTGAAGGCATGCCTTATTTCCGCTACGGTGCGGTTGCGATTATCGGTCATACAATCGACTATCACCGCCACGCCTCCAGGGCCATAGCCCTCATAGCGCACCTCTTCGTAAACCACGCCCTCAAGTTCACCGGCCCCCCTCTTGATGGCACGCTCCACCGTATCCTTCGGCATATTCGCCGTTAAGGCCTTATCCACGGCCAGGCGCAGTCGGGGATTGGCACCAATATCGGAACCGCCAATTCGCGCGGCTACCGTGATCTCCCGGATCAGTTTGGTAAACAGCTTGCCCCGTTTAGTGTCTTGAGCCTTTTTACGGTGCTGAATATTGGCCCATTTACTGTGTCCTGCCATCGACGTACTCTCGGATAGGAAATAGGGGGATTTTACCATCCTTTGGGTTATTAACAATCAGGCGGGTGGGTGGTTCATGTGTTTGGGTAATCCTGTGCGTAATTCTGGAATTTTGTGTGGAATTCTTGCTCACAACCCTCCCACGACCACTTGCAGGATCTAGGTCCTAGGTCCTACTATCACTCGTGCTTCTCGATGCGCTCGATCACTCGCCGCAAAAGGTCGGCGTCAGCCCGATCTTTCGGGCGCAGTCCTTGCTTAGTCTTGAGCAGGCCTTTCAAATCGAGCACTGGAATCGTCTCGTCTTCGACCTTGAGATCTATCTTATGCTTTTCAAGCTCAGAAAACGGTACCCCTGACACACTCGGCAATACATCAACGGTAAACTCATCGTTAATACGTATGGCATGCAAGATATCACCTTCAAACGGGTCTGTTTCCCCCTTCAATTCCAAGGCTGCACCATCGGGTAACTCGGAGAGCGCCTTGATCCAACGTTCGGCATTTTCTTCATCGGGAGAGACCGCAATATCGATATCCTGAGTCATCCTTGCATAGCCATGCGCGGCCAAGGCATAACCTCCAACGAGCACATAACGGACCTTGTGCTTATTCATGAGCCTCGCTACCTGCAGAAGGTCTTCCCACGTCGCAGGTCGGGTGTACTCTGCCGCCCCATGCCGATCATTTTTATTCTCACTTTGCGCTTCTGTCGATCGAAACATCTTCAGTAACCATCTCAGCACGCCAACGCTCCCAGTCCGCATTGGCCTCCTCCATGGAGCGGTAACGAAACACCCCTTTGGGGGTACGAGTTCCCCCTCCCGCCATACGCTTGACCCAGGCGCGTTCCTCGGGCGACGGCCCGCGGAGTTTGCCGCCGGGCAAGGGTTCTCGTACCCCAACAACTCTGTGAATCTTCATCGGAAGGATTATCGGAACCACGCCGCAATAAAGACATTATTAATCCCTTCTTCTTTTCGATCGGCATCAGGATACGGGGTGCTTAATATGATCTGGAGAGTACGGCCGTGCTCGATGAACCGCCAGTCGGACTTGGGCACCCACGTATTGCAGCCCCCTATAGCGGCGCCACGCCCATCGCCACCCAGGCGGATCAACCCAGCGCTGGGCACGAGCATTTGCTCCCCTTCAATCCCCACCAGAAACTCGGTGATCCGGTCTTCTTTATCAAATTGGCACGAGGTACGCGGTATCGATACCTCCTTCTAGTGTCTTGAGCCATTTTATTGTGTTCTGCTATCGGCGTACTCTCGGAAAGGAAATAAGGGGATTTTACCACCCTTTGGGTTATTAACAATTACTTCATCTTTCCAGCCCGCGTAGAATGCGGTGAGCTTGCGAACCGCATCGATCAAGAGACATGACCGGATACCGCCGAACCAAGGTCAAAAGAGCAAGCTACTTTTTCACTGTCAATTGCGCCGAACGCCATGGCAATCGACTGTTGGTGGAGCATATTGACTTGCTGCAGCAGACCTTCCTCAAGGTTAAAAAAGACCATCCATTTAAAATCAACGCGGCAAACTTTGGTGTCAGGTCTTGCAATCAAGAATTACAAACTTTGGTGTCAGGTCTTGCAATCAAGCATTTATGAATTCACGAGAGGACGATATGTGATTGCAAGACCTGACACCCCATGTGGTAGAAGATGCCGATATGGTGGATGCCGGCGTCATCTTCGGCACCGGTTTCGCTCCATTCCGCGGCGGACCGTTGCATTACCTTGAAGGCCGTGGGCGTCAATCCGCGCAAGAATTGCTCAAGCAGCTGCAAGATCGTTTCGGTGACCGGTTCGCGGCGGATAGTGGGTGGTGAGGGAAAGGACTGCGGTTATTTCTTAACCCTGAACGGGTTGGGTCCACTATACTTCGTTATTAAACTCACGGTATTACGAGACAGGTCTAATATATAGACCTGTCCCCGTTGCCCGTCTATGGTTTATAACTACAGCGCTGCGAGATATTCTTCCACCGCGGTTTTCACGCTGATTTCGCTAACCATGACCGCCTGGAAGTAACGTCTCATCCAGCGGCCCACATGGCCGCGAGATTGCCGAACCTCTAAATAGATCAACTGTGCCAATGGACCCGCTTCATGGAGAAAACCACTATCGATGAAATCTCGTTCGGCACGGTCTTTATCATATTTCAACCGCACGATCTCAGCACACCATTGACCGTGACGAAAGACAAAACGCCCGTACGCAGAACGCGAATCGCCATCCAGCGGTTGACCCACGGAACCGACATTCACCACTTGAGTACCATTGAATCGTCGGATCAGCGGTTGATGCGTATGGGAGGCTATAAATAGATCTCGCGGGTCGCCCAGCTTTGCCGATAGATCCTCGTCGGAGGTTCTAGGAAAGATCCCGTCACGATTGCCTAACCTGGAACCATGAGTCACATGAATAGAGCCCTCACCAACGCTGACAAGATCGAGGTGATCGGACCAAGCTCTGATTTCATCGACAACCGATTTTCCAATCTGTGCGGCAGTCCACTGAGCAAAACGGTTCAGATCGGCACTGGGACCCTCCGGCTCACAAGCACCCTCGGCGCAAGAAATGACGAATGTCTCGTGATTACCCTTGATGAAAAAGGACTGTGATTTCCGTTCCTGGAGCAGCCGTAGACACACTAGGCTGCAAGGGCCTCGGCTGACCAGATCACCATTGACAATAAGCCGATCCGGGCGCCATTGCTCGATGTCTTCAAGCACGGCTTCAAGCGCCGGCAGGTTACCGTGGATATCGGATAATACTGCTATTTTGGTCAAAGATATTTACCAATGACGGTACAAGCCGTAGTTCTTGCACCATCCAAGCATGATAAAGTTGCTGGATAACTCATGATTAGTATAACCTTGCTGAGTCTCTCAGCTGTCGTCACTGCCGACCGGGATGACCATAACCCCAACTAGGGTCCCTTCGCATTCTGTGGAGAACAAACAACACTTCATGCCCGGGTCCTCCTATTGAAGGTTTTGATTATCGTGTTGAAGGATAGTTTTGTCGAATTCCTGCAAATTACCTATCGTTATTGCCTTGGATATCCGAGTTATTGTCAAATCGGGTGTTTGCGCGTATTGGCGAATGCAATAATCCGATAACTTACCCCTGAGGCGTGCAAAGCAATCGCGAAAAAATCTAAATGAAACTATCAGTTTTTTAATCAAATATGATTTATTAAGCAATTTGGATGCAATATATTCTTGGCATAAGACCCATATTTGTCTCGTGCCCTTAGACACTCAACAGCTTCTATTGGGCATTTAAAACCGGGGGCAACTTCTTGTATTCTCTTGCTGATTTTTTCTTCTAAAGGAATGTTCGCATAGCTGTTGCAATTAATCCCCTCATCCCAGGCTCCATCGAGATAGTAGCGGAAGTCGAAACGGTGGTTTATCTTCCATGCTTTGACGATCTTGAATTCTTCAACATTCCAATCTTGTCGATGCAGGTGAACAATCGTTTCAACGATATTGTATTTGCATTCTACATAGGCCCTATCAATAAGCCCTTCAAAATAATTTTTCAGAGGATCACGATTTTTTAATAAAATACGATTCCAAAACCGCATTCCGTTAAAATTCGCTACCAGGTCTGCATAGGAAAATATCCCTGTAGTTGTATAGCCAAACTTTCCTCTTTCTTTCTCAATTCCCCACTCCATCGCCTCTCGAATGCCCTCTCCATCAAGGTAGGCTTGCTCAAAGTAACTCCATCCTTCAGCAAAAAAATGGCCTAATTTATCGAGGCCAATCAAGTGCTCATTAACTTGTATGATACTGGTTAAGCCTTTGAGTTTTAGAGATAAACCGTCTAGATAATTCCAGTCTTTCATAATAGATAGCTCTAGGGGAAGCGCGTAAGAGAATTTTTCGAGCAGCACTCGTAACTGTTTGTCGAGAGCATAGCCTTTAAGGCTACCTGTTCCTGACAAGCCCGTCTGAAAAATAGCGCTCCGAATGGAGTCATATAGTATTTTCTCATCACAAAATTCATGGCTTTCAGTGTCTTCAATATCGTTCAATTGCTTAGAGTTTGCCCTTTCAATACCCTCTTGAAGTCGCTTACTTATAATTCTATTGATTTCGTTGATTCCGTCTTCGAGCTCTATACCCCTTGGAGTCACGCTATCGAGTTCGGCGGAATGAGCATTCCAGATAAATACAAAAATTGCGGCAAACACTATAAATTTCATGGCACTTTTTTTAAATTTCAAAACGGTAGGAAGTACAAGGTCACGTCTCACATTCCAACATATGCTGGAATGTGCCCCCTGCTCTCCTCTTCGGTGGAATTGGCCTAGCTGCCAGGCAGTTCCGTACTCCGGCTCATGATCTCTACATACCCACTGTAACTGAACAACTGGTTGCGCTTCTCTGGGCGGTCAGCTCCCGCACAATCCCCAGGGCGCTCCAGGTGCCCCAGTGACGGTGGCCGGGGTGATGCCGGTCTTTTTCCACGAACCAGCCTGACGTGGCGATGGGATGTTCCATTAGTGCAGTGTCGATGGGCGAACGCGGCAGCGCAGCGGGGTCCACTTCACACCTTCTCCCCCACTGTTGATACCGTCACGTAATTTCCCTGGAGTTCTCGTTTCATGCGCCCTGCCTCGAACCTAAAATAAGTTTAGCTGTTATTTTAATTTAATCGACTTTACTAAAATATAGAGCCAGGAAGCAAAGCACACGTAGATTACCCATTCTGCCGATCTGATTTTCCAAGACGAAGGTTGGAAACTGCGATGTACATCCTACAGCAGTGGTATAGAATCTAGACCAGACCCCGGACCGAGACCCCGGACCGCAGACCTAGAATCTAGACCAGACCCCGGACCGCAGACCAGACCCCGGATCGCAAGACCCGGACCGCACTCAATCAGATCGTCCAAATATAGACGGGTGTAACTCGTTAGAAATATCTAGAACTGATGTCCCACTGGTGTAGAGAAGAAGAGGTCAAGGTATGGAGTTACTGCCTGATGCCCAACCACGTGCATCTGATCGTCGTTCCGGGAGAAGGTTCCAGACTCAGCCGTGCCATCGGTGAAGCACATCGCCGGTATGCGCGCTATATCAACTTCCGCGAGAAGTGGAGGGGATATTTGTGGCAAGGGCGATTTGCCTCCTTTCCGATAGATGAACCGTATTTGCTGGCCGCTGCCCGTTATGTGGAGCTCAACCCCGTCAAGGCGGGTATGGTAGAGGCGGCATGGGGCTACCGGTGGAGCAGTGTCCATGCGCCTCTTTCAGGGAGAAGTGACGGTGTGGTGAAAGTGAAACCGTTGCTGGTCCGGGTGGATAGCTGGATGGAATTTATCGCCCGTTGGCGATGAGGGTTTTGTGCAGCGAGTATCCCAACGGATCGGCCGCGATTTGATACCCAAGAAGCCTGGCCGGAAAAGAAAGGAAAAATAGGTATTGTGTCCCTTGATTTTTCCCCCTTGATTTTTCCCACGGGGTATTTGCGCCTAACAGCAAATATCGAATACAGGTCACACCGTCCAAACGGGCACTGGTTCAGTCTAATTACTTCGTAACTTGTTGATTAGCAGATTAAAGACTGAAGGTCAGGCGATTTTATGAAGCCTCAAGGCCTGTTCCCATGA
>JBDLIZ010000070.1:0-14974 GCA_039714615.1 Pseudomonadota bacterium
ATCAACTCCCCCCATACACCCGATTGATCTCATCGCCTCAAGCAATATAGTATAGACTAATCAATCTCTTAATATGGAAATCAGACTGAACCAGTACCTTCGCCTCAAATGATCAAAAAAATGGGTTCAAAATGGCTTTCCCCCGCTACGGTTTCTATTCTCGGGCGGGTTCCTAATCTTTCTCTAATCCTCCCAAAACGCCAAAATCGTCCAAGATGCAATAGAGCGATGGGACCAGGAACAGGGCGACAAAGGTTGCGGCAATGAGCCCGAATGCCAGGCTGGCGGCTAATGGGATCAGGATCTGAGCCTGTAGGCTCTTCTCTAACAACAGAGGCATCAGGCCCGCTACCGTGGATATGGAAGTCAGCAGGATGGGACGGAAGCGGGCCCGTCCTGCCTGTTTTGCCGCCAAGGAAACCGCGATGCCCCTGGCCCGGGCCTGGCGGATGAATATCACCAGCAGGATGGAATCGTTAACCACGACGCCGAATAGCGACGCCATACCGACCAGGCTGGGCATGGTCAGGTCTAGCCCCATGGCGAGGTGACCAAAGACGACACCGATCAGGGCGGTGGGGATGACCAGCATCACTGAGATTGGCGCCAGGTAGCCGCGGAATTGCAGGGCCAGCAGCATGTAGACCCCAATCAATCCTAGTAATACGTTACGGACCATCGACTGGCCGGTCTTGGCAGACTCGTCGCTCTCGCCCTGCACATCGTAGCGCAGATCCGGATAACGTTCCATCAGCCCTGGGAGAAACTCGGTCTCGGCCAAAGACAGCAATTCCTGGGCATTCACCAATTTTCGATCCACGTCGCCCTGCAGGGTCACCGCACGTTGACGATCCACCCGGTTGATACGGCCCCAGCCGCGCACCTGCTCGATCTCCGCCACTACCGACAAAGGCACCAAAGCGCCCTCGGGGCCCATGACGGTGAGATCGTCCAGGTCATCCGGAGCGAGGCGGTCCTCGGGAATGAGCCGCAGATTGACCTCATAGGTCTCTGGCCCGACCGGAAACTCATCCACCTTCAAGCCCTGAAAGGCCCCGCGTACCTGGTTGGCGACATTGCGCGCGTCCAGGCCCAGGACACCCGCCGCGGGTTTGAGGTGCAGTCGAATTTCGCGCTTGCCCGGACGCAGGTCGTCGCTGAGGTCGTTGACCCCGGCATAACCGTTGAACCACGCTAGAAGTTCTTGCGATGCGGCCTTGAGGCGCTGCAGGTCGTAACCCAGCAAGCGCAGGTCGATAGGGCGACCACCAGGGCCAATGGCGGGTTCGGTGTACTTGATGGCGATGACGTCAGCCAGCTCACCGATTTCCTGGCGCCACGCGCCGATGACCTCATCCAGCGCTGCATCACGCACCTCGGCGCTAAGCAGATCGGCCACCACCCGCGCCACGTGAGGACCGGTTTCGAAGGCATCGGGGTTCTGCCCATAGATCAAGGTGATGTTGTGCACCAGATCCTGACCCTCCGGCTGACGTGGTTTGAAGCGCTCGTTGACCCGATTGAGCGCGGCCTCCAACCGTTGGACCACCTGTTCAGTGCGTGCCAAAGGCGTACCTTGGGGCAATAGCACCCTTGCCTCCAGCACGTCTCCGTCTAACTCCGGAAAGCCGACAAATTTGAGATAGCCTCCGGCGGGTATGGCCACCGCCAGGATGAGCATCATCAGTACCAGACCCAGGGTGAGATAACGGTATTCCACGGCCCGATCCAATACCGGTCCGAAGCCGCGTTCGCGCAAGTTGTCGAACTTGCGCTCGAATCCGCGACGAAAGCGCGAGGGTTCCCGCTTTTTCATGTGCGACAGGGAGTGACTCAGGTGATTAGGCAGGACTAGAAAGGCCTCTACCAGACTCACGGTCAAGACCACGATGAGCACGGCGGGTATCACGCGCAGGATCTGACCCATCTGGCCGGTGATAAAGGCAAGCGATCCGAATACCAGCACGGTGGTCGCAAAAGAGGAGGCGATGCCGGGCAGGACCTGCCGGATGCCCTCAATCGCGGCGTTCATTGGCGCATCGCCCTTGGCCATGCGCGCGGCGATGTTCTCGGCGATGACGGTAGCGTCATCCATGAGCAGGCCGATACCGATGAGCAGGCCCACCATGGAAAGCATGTTGATGGTGATACCGATCTGGGCGAGCACGAACAGGGCCCCGAGAAACGATACCGGCAGACCCATGGTGACCCAGAAGCTATATCTGAAACTGAAAAACAGCCACAGCACCAGAAACACCAATGCCAGGCCCTGAGCGCCGTTGCGTATCAGCATGTCCAGCCGGTCACGCACCAGGGAGGCGCGATCCTGGGTCAGGGTCAATTGCACTCCCTTAGGCGCGCGCCAGCGTTCGGCCTCGACAAAGTCCACCACCGTGCCATAGACCTCCAGAATGTCCTGGGCGCGGGTCTTGGAGATGTTTAGGATGGCAGCGCGGCGACCATTAAACAGGGTCTTTTCTTCTTGCCGGTCGAAGCGATCACTGATTTTAGCGATTTCCCCTAGCCGGATCGCGGCACCGCTGGTGCCGGAAAGGACCACTAAATCGCGAAACTCCTCGACACTCTTGCGCTGGTCGTCGAAGCGCAGCAGCAGGTCCTCGGCACCCCCCTCCAAACGCCCGGCCGGGCTGCCGACGCTTTGCCGCGCTACCGCATCGGCAATGTCCGCGATGGACAGACCGTACTGACGCAGCCGCCAGGCCGCAATCTCAATACGGATATGGTGATCGGAAAACCCCCCGATGCTGACATCTGCCAGGTTTCCGAGGTTCAACATCCGGGCCTTTAAGTCTTCGGCATAGGCCTTTAGGGCCACCGGATCTTCCGGACCGCTGACGGCTACCGAGATGACGGCTTCCTTGCGGCCGAGTTCCTCTACCACCGGTGGCTCGGTTTGCTCGGGGAAGTCATCGATGGCGTCTACCTCGGAGTTCACATCGTCCAGGAAACGCATCATGTCCGTGCCTTCGCGCTTTACCGCGGTGGCCACGCCCAGGCCCTCTCGGGATTCGCAGCGCATCTCGTCCAGATCGCTGATGCCCTCTAGTGCATCCTCCAGGCGGCGGCAGATGGCATCTTCCACTTCGTCGGCGGTGGCACCCTGGTAGACGATGCGCACCTCTACTTCGTCATTCTCGATCTCGGGAAAGGTCTCGCGCTGCAGGCTCGGAAGTGCCACTAGACCGAGAATCATGATGGCGGCCATCAGCAGGTTGGCCGCCGTGGGGTGATGAGTGAACCAGGCGATCATCATCGCGTCCCGGCGGCAGTGAGCAGCTGCTCGGCCATGGCCCGATCTATCTCGGTATGCAACAGCATGCCACTGACCGCCGGCACCAGATCGGAGACCACCACCCGATCGCCGGGCTCGACGCCCTCGCCAATGATGCTGAGAATGCCTTGGTTAAATAGAACCCGGACGGGCCGACGGCGCAGGCGGTTGTCCGCATCGGCGATGTAGACCGCTTCATTGCGCACCGCCGAGCGCGGTACCACGATCCGTTCGGGCTGAGCACGACCGCGTAGCAGCACTTGAACGAACATCCCCTTGGACAGGGGGGGGCGAAAGCCGGGAATGATCTTTTCGAACGGGTTGTCCACCGCGACGACTACCCCGATAGTGCGGGTTTGGGCATCGACATTGTCACTGATGCGAACGAACTCCGCCTCCCACTCGGCAATGTGGTTGCCAAGGTCCAACCGCACCAAGGGCCGCACACTCACGAACTCCGCGAGATTTTCGCTGATGCGTTGCAGGTTCATGTCGGCCATGCTGCGGCCGATAAAAAGGCGTCTCATCGAGGCAAAGGCTACCTGGGCAAGGACCTCAACCCGAGCTACCGAATCACCCTCGAACAGCGCCTGGCCAACGGGTACGTATTGCTCGGCCTCTACTTGCAGCTTGGCCACCCGCAGGTCGAAAGGGGCGCGTATCGTGGCATGCTCCAGATCACGTTTCGCGCGGGATATCTTGGCCTCCAGAAGACGCCGCTGGGTCGGAATCAAGGCCAAGGTATTGTTCATGTTTTGCACCGCGGTGCGGTTGCCGAGCATGGTTCGTTCAGCCTCGTCGACCGTGCTTTGGGAGACAGTGGCCTGTTTTTTTAGCTGGCGTTTGCGTTCCAGGTCCCGCTGCGTCAGTGTCAGGTTGCGCTGTTCGATGGCGAGCGAGGCGCTGGTGTTTTCTGCCTGGACGTCAATTTCCGCCAGTTCGGCTTGAGCCTGGGCCAGGGCCAGTTGGTAATCCACCGGATCGATGCGCAATAGCACCGCCCCACGGGGTAATATCTCGCCATCATGAAGTTGGGGGTGAGTTTCCACGACCTGTCCGGCGACTTGGGCCACCGCCGTCCACACCTTGGCTGGTTTGACCACGCCATAGCCTTCGGCGTTAGGCACCAGATCCAGCTTTGGCGCCTCGATAATCCGGACCTTACGGGCGGGTTCACCACGCTCGGACTTGGTGGGCGGGGTCTTGCCACTTATCGCCCACACCAATACTGCAAGGCCCAGTACAATGGGTGGGATAACAAGCAACTGACGCCATTGAAAACGAGTATGAGTGGACACGGGGTATTTCCTTAAGCGACTTTCTCAAACAAGTCCCAACACCAAGTATAGGAAAGTACAACGTACTTGGGTGATGGCGTGAGGTATTCCGGCGCAGCGGAGATAGGGATCAGGTTTGAGTAATTGCCAAGCGGGCCACCCGGCCATGAGCGGGCCAATAACTCAATTACTCAAGCCTGAATATCCCTGGTGAATCAAAATGGCGACGCGGTCATCTCGTTCACTGGTTAGAAAGAAGGCCTAGAGGATCGGCCCCAATCGTTCCAATCAACCCTTCCAAATAAGTCGCGCTGCGCAGTTGGTTCAATTTCTCGCGGGTTCTTTCCATGCGGCCGGCAATGTCTAATAGCTGTGCCTCCTCGGCGTGACTCTCTTTGGCCAGAAATGCCGAGAGTATTTGCTCGTGTTGTTCCCATAAGGCAATCTCTCGCGCCTGTTGGGTCTCGAGCCGTTTTTGGTACCAGTCTGATGCGAGTAGGGATTCACGGGTGAATAGTTTTCGGATATCTTGATGATGCACATCTTTTCCGTCATAGCTCCCGTGAGCCATGATGTGGAGTAAGGCCTCAAGCGGCGGGCAGGCATCTTCAATGCAGCCGTCATCGAAGTACTGCTGCGCGACCCGCTGCTGGGCTTCGACGATATTGTCTACTCCGTCTACAAAGGAGGCCAGATCCTGGGTCTCCGGGCGCAGCATGGGGTTGTCGAAAACCGCTTTCGGATTATCGAAAACCTTGCCCAGGAACTGGTGGACGAAGTGGCGAGTGATCCGGTAGCCTAAGCGGCTGGCGGAAACCCATTTACCCTTATACTCGAAGTCCTCAACCTGTTCCAGACTACCGCTTTCGATAAGGTAACTCGGATCTTGCTCCCGTGGAGACAGCCGCGCCCAGATTTCCGGGATCAGCAAACTGATGTCATGGTCTACTCGTTGATTGGGACCGATGTGGCCCGCTGCGCTGGAGTAACCTGCGTATCCTGTAAGGATAAAAGAGACCAGTGCATTATTGAGGTCCACGGTGGGCCGTAGGGCGTTGAATGGGCCTTTGGTAAGTGCCCCCTCGCTGCCGGCGCCGGTGGTGGAGGGTGATTTCCCGGTGAGGCTACAAATGAAATCCATGAACAGTTCGGGCAGTTCCTGGTAATGGAGGGGACTGTAGACCGCTAGCGAGCGCACGCCCTCTTCGGGAGGGTTATTACGCCGCCCGCAGAGCACCGCGTCCACCGGGGTGCAGACCGACTGGTCCAAGGGCAGTCGGCGATGCATCCTGCTGCCCATTTCCGCAAGATAGCGGCGCATGGGCTTGGCCAGGTCAGGGCGCAGCTGCAAATAGCGAGGATTCTTGCTTGGTTTGCCATCTATCATGCGAGGGTGGGCAGAAGAAACTACATACCCCTTGCGATCCAAATAAGTTGCCTTAAGCAGCGCGCTCATGGGTTCGGTATAATCCTGGAACGTCGCCACATCTTCGACGATCTCGGCCAAGGCGTCGCCCTGCAAAGGCTCGAAGTTGGCAATAAAGTTGCCTGCAGCGGACATGTCCGCCTCTGATTGCTTATCGAATCCGGGGTGGATGGCCTCGTCCGGGCGTTGAAACAGCCGGAACTCACAATTGTCCACCAGTTTGACGCTGGGGTGAGACGCATCCGCCGCAAAATTCGGCAGGTAACGGGTGGGAACCACTATCGAGGCGCTGATATCATCCTCCATCTGCACCTTTTCGGTGGGAATGAAATCTTGCCGGACCTTGAAAATACGCCAGGAGTTATTTTCGTGCAGTCCTACCCGCAGGTAGGATGCCATTATTTTCTGCCCGTCCAGCTTCAGTTCGTGGCCCTCTTCACCGTTGACGATATCCACGGAGGCGTGGCGACGCCAGTTATTTCCCCACCAAGGTTTGAAATTACGTTTGATGATGAACGCCAGGGTGCGAATACGGTAGGGTACGGTTTCCAGCCAGTCATTGTAATCGTCGGTATAGGTTTCCGATGGCGTCAGCAACTGGATCACCGAACCCAGCCTGTACTCAGGATTCAACAGGGTGTCCCTGAATATAATCCCCTTGGATCCAGGCTTGAGGTAATCGCAATAGTCACGACGAAATACCTGATCGACCTGGTCCAGGTCCTGTTCCAAATCGTTGATAAACAGCGGACCGTAGATCACCGCATCTTCAATGGACTTGGAGATCTCCGATTTACCTCCGCCGGAAACCGTACAGGGTTTGTGGCAAAAAGTACCCTCAGGGTCCGTCCCCACCAGACGCCAGGCATTAGAGCCGGGATGCTTGCACATCTCGATCTTATAGCCATTAGGTTGGATGTATACCTTGTCGGGCCGTAATTTGAGGCTTTGGCTGCGCCCATTCCAGTGCCAACTGATCAGCTGATTCGGCAGATCCATATGCAGTTCCTCCGGCACATAAATCAACTCCGGGTAGCGCTGATCAAGGGCATACCCGGCGGATTTAACGTCCATGACTGCGGAATACAATTCAACCATCTCGGAAAAGGTGTGGTCCGTAGTTCGGGTCTGGCTGTCTACCAAAAATTCCTCGCCGTGATTTCGACGCTGGAAGGCCAAGGCCCCACCGGAGTGTTCCTCTTCCGCCAGACCATATAGATTGGCGGAGTAACTGATCTGGGTCTTGACCTCTTTCTTACAATAACCGTAGTAATTGTCGGCCAGCAGGGTGACGATTACCCCGGATTGGTCCCGAGCCGTTACCTTGAAGGCCTGTCCATCGTTGTAGAGTTCTTCCGGTTCCTCCCAGCACATGCCTTCAGCCCGTTGCCGCTTGCTGGCCTCTGCGACATTAGGCAGCCCCACAGCCTTCTTGGTCAGCCCCTTCAGATGGGGCGCGAGAATGACGCAGCCACTGTGCCCGGTCCAGTGTTCCACATCCAGTGCCGCATTGTTTTCCGCCAGATTGGGATTACCCCCATTGCCAAAAATGCTCTCGACAAAATCGAGATTGCTGACCAGGTTGCCCGGGGCGAAGAAACGGATCTCCATATTTTTGGCAGGTTCATAACCCGGCACCTCCGGGCACACAACCGGCCGCAGAAGCAAAGAAACGAAGATCGTGGCCGGATTCGGCTGGTTGGCAGTATAGGGAAGTTTGAGCAGTTCTGTGGGCGGGTTCAGGGCGGCCCTTAGTAATGCGGAGAAGGTCCGCTTGGGCACTGCCTTCTTGTCACCGGGTATGGGCAACCCTCCCTCGGTAATGTGAAACGATCCGGCGGTGGTACGGCGATCGCTGGCCGGATTGTGGAGCACGCCTTGGCGAATCCGATAGCTGGTTATGATATCGGATATAAAGTGATCTTGCCCCGCGGGCAGGGAGAGTTCTCTCGCCACGCCGTGGCGATCCAGTATCAGGGTATTGTTGGGCAGTTGGGGCACATCACCGCTTTCTTTCAGGTATCGATCCAGAAACTGCTGGATTCGCCAGTCTGACTGAGCGTAGTAATCCGCCAGTAATCGGGATTTTTCCCGGTAGCTTTGCAATAAGTCTTGAGCAATCGAAAAAAAATCATCGCTGTCCCGACTCTGGCTCCCGGGCTGGCCAGATGCCGCAAGTTTGAGGTTAATAAGCAGACGCAGGTGTTCCTCGTCTATCGCTTCGTTGGAAGATTTTGTTTGAAGTCCCAGCTTTTTATTATAATTCATATCCACTTCTCCCGAATTATTTGGATCCGCGGCATTCACCGCAGGTAGGTGGCTTAGGGGACAAGAATAGGGAATTCAACCTCACTTTTCAATCAAGACCGCTCTACTTGATCCCAGCTCCGGTGTCTGAAAGACTTAGGGGTCCGCCGCCAGGAAGAACACTACAAAGGGTGCGATGACCGTCATTGACAGGAATATGCATCGATTTCGTCGCGTTCTGAACGATCAGGAACTCGTCGATTTCGTGAAAGCCGTCAGGCTTGGGTTTTTCTCTACATCAACTACCCGGGATCGGGCCAAGGTAAAGAATTTCTTCGAAGAAGCATTTGAACTCCTCACTGACACCACGGGCAACCCCCGGGTCTTCAAGAAAACAGTCCAGAGGATCTCGTCTGAGCTATTCAATAAACACCCGGGTGGGGCCTTGATAAGAAAGCACAATGCCCATTACGCGAAGCATGTAAAGGCCGCACTCGAGGTTGATGCCGTCAGAAAATTTATCAGCGGCAGCACATTACTTGATGTAGGTTGTGGTGGTGGACATCTGTCGTTGGCATTGAGCAAGGAGGGCTACGAGGTGCTGAAGACTGACGTGCTCGATTGGCGAATTGATGAGGTCAGCCACCTTCCGTTTAGAAGGATGCCGGACCCAGCAACGATACCTTACCCGGATAAGAGTGCGGATACCGGACTGGTCCATATGGTGCTCCATCACGTTGATTCGCACGACCTCAAGAGGTTGTTAAGCCAGTTGAGAAGAGTATGTAAGCGAGTCATTGTGCGCGAGGATGTCTACGGAGTCTCGGCCACGCGGAGGCAATTCAAGGAGGTGTTCAACAACGATGAGTTGCTAAGTAAGTTTTCAAAGTTTTCCAACCAAGAGCAGCGCGCCATACTCGTATTTTACGATTACTGGTTTAATGCCGTAGAAAACGGTGTTGCAGAGATGAACTTTCCCTTCGAGTTTAAAACCATCGAGGCGTGGGAGAACCTCTTTTCTATAAATGGTTTTGAAGTTAGAAAGACAGTCCTGATCGGGTTTCGCAGGGGACGCGACTATGCTGGGATATGTCATGCCCTGTTCGTTCTGGACTCGTTGCCTTGATACCTAGACCCTGCAAATGATCGTTCTTGCAGGGTCTAGGTGATAGCTGTGCGATCCGGCGAAGAGTTGTAGGGCTGTTCCCCATGGCGCGCGCCTATCTTTCCGGAGCGTATACGATAGGGGAAATAGGCGAACACTTAGGGTGTATACTACATGACTGTCAGCCGGTGCGGTTTGAGGCCGACAAGGCTTGATTGTTGTA
The DNA here is from genome assembly GCA_039714615.1 of Pseudomonadota bacterium. Taxonomy (GTDB): domain Bacteria; phylum Pseudomonadota; class Gammaproteobacteria; order JAAEPA01; family JAAEPA01; genus JAAEPA01. The sequence goes on from JBDLIZ010000070.1 coordinate 9,571, forward strand.
TTATTTAGACTGATTCCGCGCCCTGTTGCTCCCGCGTCCTTCTCGTCTTTGCGGCTTCGAATATCGTTTACTAAGCTCTGGGGCGTGAGCTCTAGTTCTACGCCGTTTATGGTTTCTGATTCTGCAGATTCAGAGCAATGCAGGAGGGCATGTGTAAAGATATACCCCTGGTTTTTGATCGGTCCAATTTTGTATATAAATCATGGAGGAAAACCAATTCATTATGAAAAAAATAAAAGTAGCAATCATTGGTATCGGGAATTGTGCAAGCTCGCTCATTCAGGGTATTTATTACTATCGAAGCAAAGATTCAGGTGATGCAATTGGCTTGATGCACTGGGACATTGGTGGTTATATGCCTGGAGATATTGAAGTCGTTGCGGCATTTGATGTTGATAAACGCAAGATTCGATTGGATGTTAGTGAAGCTATCTTTTCCGAACCCAATTGCACCACTGTATTTTTTTCTGATATTCCTCAAACCGGGATAAAGGTCCAAATGGGAAGGGTTCTCGATGGTTTTTCCGAACATATGAAACACTATGCAGAGCAATACACCTTTGTCCTTGCGAATGACCCAGAACCGACAGAGAAAGAAATCGTGAAGACTCTAACGGATTCAGGTGCTGAGGTGATGATGAATTATCTTCCGGTGGGCTCAGAAGAGGCCACACGGTTCTATGCTAATTGTGCACTGGAAGCGGGCGTTGCTTTTGTGAACAATATTCCGGTATTCATCGCCAGTGATCCGGTATGGGAAAAACGGTTTGAGCAAAAAAAAATCCCAATTATAGGCGATGATATTAAAGCGCAATTGGGCGCCACCATTACTCACCGCACCCTCACGGATTTGTTTAATAAGCGGGGTGTTAAGCTGGAAAGAACTTATCAATTGAATACTGGGGGCAATACTGACTTTTTAAACATGCTGAATTACAGTCGATTGGCTTCCAAGAAAAAATCCAAAACTGAGGCGGTGCAATCTGTGGCAGCCAAACGGATGGAGGATGAAGACATCCATATTGGCCCAAGCGATTATGTTGCTTGGCAGAAAGACAACAAAGTCTGTTTCATCCGCATGGAAGGGAAGCTTTTCGGGGATGTTCCCATGAATCTGGAACTCCGTCTTTCTGTGGAAGATTCGCCAAATTCGGCAGGTGTTGCCATAGATTCCATTCGTTGTGCAAAACTTGCTTTGAATCGTGGGCAGGGTGGCATATTAGAAGCTCCATCGGCCTATTTCTGTAAGCATCCACCACAGCAATATACAGATGACGAAGCATTTCAGATGACTGAAAAGTTTATTAAAAACGACTGACAAAATTTATAAGGAATGGCTCAACAATAACTTGGTAATTTGGCGCTCAGATTTAGTTTGTATTTGGACGATCTGATTGAGTAAAAGTGCAGGAATAGTAGTTCTATTTCGAGGTTTTATGATTGAAGATCGTTCAAAGACAGGCTGAAGATGAGATGTAAAAGGGCTGAGTTATTGTTGAGCCATTCCTAAGACTCAAGGTTCATCAAAGAGGAATGACTAATGGAAGCAGGTCAAAACATGTACAGTCATTTTGCACAAGTCGCCTCCAACTATAGGCAGGTGCGCACAACTGATCCTGAGGTGATCCTGTTTATTGCTGAAATACTAAATAACAAAAAAGATATTAAGGCGGCAGATGTTGGATGCGGGGATGGGCGTTATGATCTATTGCTTTTCCACCATCTGAATAACCTGCATCTGACATGTATTGACATTAATGAGCACATGTTAAAACAAGTTTCAAGGTATTTGTCCGACCATGAGATCAGCAATTATAAAACGATGAAATCAGATGCGGGCGGCGTCCCCCTAAAAGATAACTCAATGGACTGCATTTTGACGTTTAATGCCATCCATCACTTCGATTTTGCAAAGTTTGTTGAAAAGTGTTGGAAGGTGCTAAAAGAAGATGGAAAAATTTTCATTTATACTCGCCTGAGAAGTCAAAATGCTAAAAATATCTGGGGACTTTATTTTCCTTTTTTCTTAGAAAAAGAAACCCGGCTGTATGAGCTGAACGAAATAGAAGAACACATACAAGCCAGTGGTTTACTGGCGTTGGAAAAGGTACAGTGTTTTCAATACCAACGTAACAGTACTTTGAGCCGGCTCGTTGAAAAGGCAAAAGCAAAACATTACTCAACGTTTTCTCTCTACCTAGAAAATGAGTTTAATGAATCGCTGAACGTTTTCCAGGAAAATATTAGGAAAACATTTCCAAACACCGATCGGATCGAATGGGTGGATGAAAACATTTTGCTGGTTTTAACGCCGAAGTAAAGGAAGTACCGTACTGGATTCAATGAGGAACAATCATGAAAATTAATACACTACTCTGGCCGCTGGGCCTGACACTGGCATTGCACGGATCAATCGCTATTGGTGGCGTGCTCGATCCGGACTGTACTGCTGAAAAGGCCGCCAAGAGTGCAGTCGCAAAGGCAACTGTCGGTGTTGGCGGACGCTGCTCGCCGAAAGAAGCTGCAGCCGATTCCGCCAAGGGTGCCGCAGGCATCGAGGGAAAAGGTTCCATTGAAAAGCGCCGCCATGACGATGATGACGGTGTCGCCAAGAAGGCCGCAAAGGGAGTCCTGAAAGACTGAGAGCTTGTGAACAAATTCCCCCACGGCTGCGGGCGTTCCTGAACGTGCCTGGCCGCGTTGCGGGTCCTCCAATATCCGGTCATGTAGAGTTCGCTACACTCCCAGATATTGGGACTCCCGCGCCTTGCCAGACACGCCCAGGAGCACCCTCGCTTCGCGCGGGAATTTATTCACAAGCTCTGAGCAGTTACTGCCTCAGTTTGCTGAGTCTCTTCCCGGCTCGGCGCAAGTGCGAGGCGAGGTAGATCAGTGGCGCGTCCCGCCAGCAGTGCCAGTGCGGGTTGCGCCGTGATAGACCGCCTAGGAGATGATCTCACACGGATCTCACATCTACTGCATAATCACCCTTGTACTTTTGGGCATACGCACACAGAGATTGAAGACTTCATTTGGGATGTTTTTCTTACCGTCTCTTTAGGAATATATTCGCCATAAGTATAAGATGCTATACTTATAAGTAGCGGGGTATTTTGCTTTTTTGACCGTTTCTAAAACTGGTACAAGGTTTTTTCACACTAATACTATATACATACAGAGATCCGCAGATCTCGAATTAACAAAACAAAACGGAAGCCCCCGGTTTGGTGGATTATGCGGATCTCAACATCAGCCGGGGGCTTTTTAATGGAGATATCATAATGTGGACGAGTTTGGTATTCATACCGATTTTTTTCGCTTCTACCGCTGCGATTGAGCATCCGAGTTACATTCAAAAAACGCCGGAATGCATCGAGTACACTTATGCTCTGCACCAACTACAGGCGAGCAGACGCTTGCGGATGTCGAAAGGGTGGGGTCGGGCTACTCACAGTTCGACACAGCGTTACAAAGCTGCTGACAAGACAGCGTGCGACTAATGTCGAGAGTGGAGCGAGATGGACCACGTCACGAGGTGGGGTTATAACCTACTCGATGCCAACATCATCAAACCCCATCCGATAGCGAAGCAGACCACTAACACTCGTACAGTCACGATCCAAACCAGCGGCAACAGTAACAAAATCAGGTAATCCTTTGAACGCAATATAGCAGAGAATGATTGATTGTTAGAACTGATCGTATCACTCTTTTCTTCTCCGGGTTTTCCCTTTCGTTCTAGTTCTTTGAATTATTGTTTTACCGCATTGAGCATTTTAATAAATTGCAGGGCATTTTGATCTGCAGGATTAATAAGCAGTAATTTCTGTGCCCATTTCATAGCCTTATCTTTTTGACCCAGATCCCGGTTGATACTGGCAATCATAAAAATGATTTCCCGGTTGCCAGGATGGGTAGCAAAGCCGTGCTCAAGTACTTGCAATGCTTTGGCGGATTTCCCGGTGGAATTAAGCGCCACGCCGTAAACATAGGTATAGCGGGCTGCCTCAGGCTGTAATTCTGCGGCCTTCTTCAAAGACTCCAGTGCCATATCCATCTGCTGACTGCGTGCCTGCATCAATCCCCGCGCGTGATATAAGGTCGCGTCTTCAGGCAGTTTGCTAATACCATCTTTTAAAACCTTGCCGGCAAACTGATCCATCCCCTGGGCGCGATACAAATCAGCCAGGTTCGCATAGGCCGGGCCGAATTTCGGATCCAGTTTTATGGCCTGACGGTAGGCTTTTTCTGCTTCGGCCATGTCTCCACTTTGTGAGTACATATTGCCGAGATTTAAATGGGATTCGGGCCGTTCAGCATTCTCATTCTGAGCATCAATAAATTCTAATAAGGCAAATTGCAAAATGTCATGTTCTTCCGGCTTCAGTTGAGATCGGAGAGCGGGAGCCGATATCCTCGCAGCCTCTATGCGCACAGCCAGTACAGGGTCTCCCAATAGAGCTGAAGCAAATTGATACCGGTTCTCCGGTGGTAATGCATCCAGCACACCAAGGGCCGCGAACCTGACCAGCGGGCTTTGATCGGCAAGTGCGCCTTGTAACACTTCGCCGGAAAGCGGGCTCAAGTAGGGTGGTAACTCCGAGACTGCGGTCGCGCGGGCTATGTCTGGCGTTTGCTGCTCCCTGATAACTTTGATCAGTGCAATTTCAGATTGGGGCGCAGCTGATCTTGCCAGCATGATGGCCCTGGTCCAGTTCTGAAACGGCTCCGCGGCTTCGGGCCACATCTTCGCAAAGTGCCCGGCTGCCCATTCAGTGCTTTGATCGGTATGGCACTGATTGCAGGCGTTGGGTGCCGCACTTTCCAGCGACAAATCAGGGCGGGGAATGCGAATGCTGTGGTCGCGGCGCGGGTCAACAACCATATAGGTGGTTTCCGGCATGTGGCAATCCAGGCAATTTGCGCCCTTTGATCCCGCAGCGTGCTGGTGGTGTTCAGTGCTGGCGTATTTTGTTGGTAAGTGGCACTGGGCGCAGACCTGCTCCTGTTCTGCACGCAATTTCAGGCGGTGCGGCTCATGACAATCACTGCAGGTAACGCCGGCAGATTGCATTTTGCTCTGTGCGAATGAGCCCCAAACGTACACTTCTTCCAGTATCTGGCCATCTGTATGATACAGATCAGCTGTTAGCAGAGCGGGCCGGTAGTGATCCAGGAATGAACCATCGGATTCAATCCCGGGTTTCAGCAAGCCACGCCGTGAATGACAGGCCGCGCACACCCCGATTTCCTGATTGTTAGTCGTTGCCTGGCTACGTTCCGCGGTACCGGTTTCCGGGTTCATAGCCCAGCTAATGTCTTTCCGGTCATGCAGTAGATAGGCCAGGCCCATGCTGATGTCTTGCTGCTTGCGCTTGTCATCTTTTGCCGCCCACATGAGGTG
>JBDLIZ010000071.1:0-14625 GCA_039714615.1 Pseudomonadota bacterium
GATGTCTTGATGTCACTCAATGATCATCACGCTATTCCTCATGTTGGGGAGGTGCGCGAATATGGGGCGGTAATGTATGACGATACACCTATCGCCTCGGTAGCCGAGGGCGCCCATATCTCTGCCCATTTAGCACCTGCGCATCTGCCTTACGGGGCCGCCTTTCGAGAGATCTCGGAGCGTACAACGAGTGGTGCCAAGTCGCGTAATATGGTGGCAGTGGGCTATCTTGCCGGGGTATACGGCATGCCACGCGAGGTTTTCTACGACACCATACGTGCCAAGTTCAAGACCAAGCCCGAGGCCATAACGCAGGCGAACATCACTGCCTTTGATGCCGGCTTCGAAGCAGGGGCCGCCACCTTCCAACTGGACTTCAACTTCCTGGGTACCCCGCCGAAAAGGGATGAGGCCGCTGATTCGATCATGATGAGCGGCAACAATGCCATCGTGCGGGGGGGGCTGGATGCTGATATCAAGACCTTCTTCGGCTACCCCATCACCCCAGCCACGTCAATTATGGAAACGCTGGCGAGCGAGATGCCTAAACGCGGTGGACGTCTGGTGCAGACAGAGGATGAGATCTCGGCTGTCGGTGCCGCCATCGGTGCCGGTTTTGCGGGGGTGCGATCGGCAACGGCCACCTCGGGCCCCGGTCTCGCATTGATGACTGAGATGCTGGGGCTGGCCGCGATAGCAGAGGTGCCCATCGTGATTTTTGTCTCCCAAAGGGGCGGACCGAGCACGGGTATGCCGACCAAGACTGAACAATCGGATCTGCATCTGGCGGTATTTGGCGCTGCTGGAGATGGTCAACGCATCGTGTTAGCACCCACTAATGTGGAGGGATGCTATGTCTGTGCTGGCAAGGCCTTCGAGATGGCCGAGCAATACCAGACCCCGGTCATCGTGCTGCTTGACCTATATCTTTCCAACCGCTATGAGGCGGTGGTCCTGCCCCATACAATCCCCTTCGATCAAGATTGCAACAAAGGCATCGCCAAGCTCAGGATGGGGGCACCCTACCGGCGTTATGAGCTTACCGACGATTGGGTGAGCCCCCGAGCCGTACCTGGTGACGGGGGTTTCCAGCATGTTATTACCGGCCTGGAACACAACGAACTCGGTCGGCCCAGTGATCAGTCCATGATGCACGGTCTGATGAGCAAGAAGCGCCATGAGAAGCTCAAGGCTGCTCTGCATCATCCCGACATCACCATTACCAAGCGGTTTGGTGACGAGGGCGCCGTGGATATTGGACTGCTGGGTTGGGGTTCCAGCTTCGGTGAGATCCTGGAGGCGATGTTCGAGGCTCGTGAGGAGGGAATTCGCTGCTCCGCCATGAAAGTCGTGATGCTGTCACCCTTCCCGGTTGAGCGGGTATCCGCCTATATGGACGATTGCAAAGTGATCCTGATCCCTGAGCTTAATTATGAAGGTCAATTCGCCAACCTGGTCAGTAGCGTGTTGGGCCGTTCCGTGAAACGGCTTAATCGTGTTTATGGAACACCCATGCGGGTTGATGAAATTGTTAAAGAAATCAAATTGCTTAACGGTGATGAGTCACCTCCAACAACCGAGGCTATGGTCATCCAGAGGGGTGCGTTATGATGGATATCACCAAACCGGTATATCTGGAAGAAAAGCTCGAAGAGATCAACAGCAGTGGCCGGTTAGATTATCGCTCCAAGGCCTTGCCTACCTGGTGTCCGGGCTGTGGTTACTATGCCATCGTCGAGGCGATGACCGCGGCATTTAACCTGCTTGGAATCGTATCTAAGGATACGGTTGTAGTTTCAGGTATCGGTTGTGCTTCGAGGTTTCCATTCTTTGTCAACACCTATGGTTTTCATACTTTGCATGGACGATTGCTGCCGGTGGCCATGGGGGTTAAGGTGGCCAACAAGGAGCTTACCGTGATCGCGGTGGGTGGTGATGGGGATGGTTTCGCTATCGGTGGGGCGCATATCCCCCATGCGGCGCGGCGCAATGTAGATATCACCTATGTGTTGTTTGACAACGGCATCTATGGCTTGACCAAGGGTCAAACGTCACCGACAACGGTGTTGGGCTTTAAGACCGGTACCTCTCCCTATGAGAATCAGGATAGGCCGCTTAATCCGCTGATGATGCTGCTTTCCTATGGGGCGAGTTGGGTGGGGCAGGCCTATGCTGGGCACCCGCAGCATCTGGTTGAAATGCTGGAGCAGGCCATTGCCCACCGTGGTTTTTCTTACCTGCACGTTCTTTCCCCTTGTGTCACATTCGACAAGACCAGCATGACCTACAAGAATCTGGGTATGATGGTACGTGACTTGCCCGAGAGCCATGACAGCAGCAATATAATGAGAGCCATGGCCGAGGCCAGACACCCGCAGACACCGGCCCTGGGTGTGTTTTACCAGGAGCTGCGGCCAACCCTGGATGACGGACTGGACAAGATCATCGAGAGGGCGCAGTCTCGTGCTCAGTAAAATAGGTAGCCAGATTTCTTGGTTTATACATGAGGAATGCTACCGAAATAACTTCCCCAACCGGCTTGCCTTATCGTTCGTATTCGGTGTTACGACAACAGTGACGTAGCTTGGGCTATGCGCCTGTTGTCGTGCCTTGAATACGAACGATCATTCGGTGCAAGTTGGTCAACTTATCCCATCCGCATTCCTGAGTGAGATCTATGAGCGATAGTTTGGAATTGGATTTCGAAGGCATTGAACGTATGCCGTTGATGGCCTTTGTCGAGAAGGCTTATCTAGATTATTCCATGTATGTCATCCTGGACAGGGCGCTGCCCCATATCAGCGATGGTCTCAAGCCGGTGCAAAGACGCATCGTTTACGCCATGTCCGAATTGGGTCTTTCGACGGCCTCCAAACACAAGAAATCAGCGCGTACGGTCGGGGATGTCATCGGCAAGTTTCACCCACATGGCGATAGTGCCTGTTACGAGGCGATGGTGTTGATGGCTCAGGACTTCTCTTACCGATATCCCCTGATCGATGGGCAAGGTAATTGGGGTTCAGAAGACGACCCCAAGTCGTTTGCGGCGATGCGTTATACGGAATCACGGCTTGCCCCCTATGCAAGATCATTGTTGCAAGAACTAGGGCAAGGCACGGTAGACTGGCAACCGAATTTCGACGGCACACTGCAAGAACCCGTGGTGCTGCCGTCCAGACTGCCGAATGTGATACTCAACGGTGGGATGGGCATCGCCGTGGGTATGTCCACCGATATCCCTCCACATAATATCCGAGAAGTGGTCTCGGCCTGTGTGCGCCTGTTGGAAGAGCCCAACACCAGTGTGGAGGCCTTGTGTGAGCATGTCCTGGGACCGGATTACCCAACCGATGCCGAGGTCATCTCAAGTCCGGATGAACTCCTCAAGATCTATCGCACCGGGAACGGAATGATACGCATGCGGGCGCGTTTTGAGCGAGAAAATGGGGATATCGTCATTACTGCGCTTCCCTATCAGGTCTCCGGTGCCCGGGTGTTGGAACAGATTGCCCAGCAGATGCAATCCAAGAAGCTGCCTATGGTAGAGGATCTGCGCGACGAGTCCGATCATGAGCATCCTACCCGCTTGGTGATCGAGCCGCGCAGCAACAGGGTAGACATGCAAGGCCTGTTGTCTCACCTTTTCGCTACCACCGATCTGGAGAGAACCTATCGGGTCAATATCAATGTGGTCGGTACCGATGGCCGCCCGCAAGTCAAGGATCTTCGTACCTTGCTGGTTGAGTGGCTGGCTTTGCGCACCGATACCGTGCGCCGCCGCTTGCAATGGCGCTTGGAAAAGGTCCGCAGGCGACTGCATATCCTCGAAGGTTTGCTGGTTGCCTATCTTAGTATCGATGAAGTCATCGCCATCATTCGCTACGAGGACCGACCCAAGCCGGTGCTCATGGCCCGATTCCATCTTAGCGACGATCAGGCTGAGGCCATCCTGGAACTTAAATTGAGGCACTTGGCCAAGCTCGAGGAGATGAAAATTCGAACAGAGCAGGGTGGGCTTTCCGATGAGCGTGATAGGTTTGAAAAAATCCTGGGTTCGGCGCGCCGACTGAGGCGGCTGGTGCGTGATGAGTTGCTGGCCGATGCGAAAACCTATGGTGATGCACGTCGCTCACCTATCGTCAAGCGTGAGGTCGCCAGGGCGATGGACGAGACGGTACTGATTCCCTCCGAGCCGGTGACTGTGGTCATCTCTCAAAAGGGATGGGTTCGTGCGGCCAAAGGCCATGAATTGGATCCTCAAGGACTAAACTATAAGGCAGGTGATGGGTATCAATCTTCGGCGCGGGGCCGTAGTAACCAGATGGCGGTATTTCTCGACACCACAGGGCGTACCTATATCCTCACCGCGCACAATCTGCCCTCGGCCCGCGGTCAGGGTGAGCCTCTAAGTGGTCGGCTTAATCCACCCAATGGTGCAACCTTTGTCGCGGTGATGATGGGGGCGGCAGACGATCAATATCTGCTGGCCAGCGATGCTGGATATGGATTTATCTGTAGCTTGGGTGACATGCAAACACGAAATCGGGCAGGAAAGGTCATGCTGATGCTACCGAAAGGGGCTGGGGTACTACCGCCGGTGAGAATAGAGGATCAAGCGCATCAAAAGGTCGTAGCGGTGACCACGGCAGGTTATATGCTAGTTGTTTCATTGGACCAACTCCCTCGACTCAATCGAGGCAAGGGTAATAAAATCATCAATGTTCCTGCAGCCAAGCTAAAATCCGGGGAGGAATTCGTGAGGGGCATTACGCTTATTCGGGACAATGAAAAACTGACTCTCTACGCGGGCAAACGACACAAAACGATGCGGCCAGCGGAGGTTGAGGAGTATGCGGGAGAACGTGGTCGCCGCGGGTGTAAATTACCCAGGGGTTATCAGAAGGTCGATAATATTGCGGTGGGAAAACGGACGCCATGAGCCGTTTTGGGGATATTGAAAATCACCAGTTTATCTCTATATATAATATCTCTTGAATAGTGGAAAATGTATGTGATGCATTCTGAATGGATGGATTGAAAATGAAACGTATCCTGTTGTTCCTAGCAACAAACTTTGCCGTATTGATCGTGCTGGGCATGGTGCTGCAAGTGCTCGGTGTCGACTCTCTATTGGCCGAAAACCGCATTGATTTGAACCTGCAGGCACTGCTGGTGTTTGCCGCCGTTTTTGGTATGGGCGGGTCACTCATTTCACTGGCGATATCCAAGTGGATGGCCAAACGGTCCATGGGTGTACAAATTATCGATGTCCCTGCTAATGGAACCGAACAATGGTTGGTGGAAACCGTTCGTTTGCAGGCCGATCGCGCAGGCATAGGCATGCCCGAGGTGGGCATTTTCCCAGCCAATGAACCCAATGCCTTTGCCACGGGTATGAATCGTAACAACGCTCTGGTGGCCGTCAGCAGTGGTCTGCTGCAGAATATGAGCTCGGATGAAGTGGAGGCGGTATTGGGTCACGAAATCAGTCATGTGGCCAATGGTGATATGGTGACGCTAGGGTTGATTCAGGGGGTGGTGAACACCTTCGTCATATTTCTCTCAAGAGTCGTAGGTCACGTCGTCGACAGAGTGGTGTTCAAGACCGAAGAGGGCTATGGGCCCGCCTATTTCATTACCTCGATGGTAGCACAGATCGTCTTTTCCATCCTGGCGACGGTCATCGTGATGTGGTTTTCCCGCTGGCGAGAGTTTCATGCCGATGCCGGCGGGGCCCGACTTGCGGGTAGAGGCAAGATGATTGCCGCCCTGCAACGATTGCAGATGGCGCATGAGCCACACGATTTGCCGGGCGAGTTGGCCGCTTTCGGTATCAGTGGGGGACTGGGTAGTGGATTGAAAAAACTCTTTATGAGCCATCCGCCGCTGGATGATCGGATCGCTGCCTTGGAGCGGTTGTCTTTGTGAATTAGATCGTGTTGGAAAAATCAAAATCCATGTCTTCACTGGCTTCGCGCAGAAAATTGCCCTGGATGTAGTTTACGCCTATGCTCCAGAGCACGGATAAGGTGGCTGCATCTTCTACAAAGGGGGCGATTGTTTTCTGACCTTCTATGCGAGCCGTTTTGTTGATGGATCGCACCGTCTCCTGGTTTTCGCTGTTAGTGCTTATTTCACTCATCAGGCTTTCGTCGAGTCTCAGGTAGTCGACCGGCATGGCCTTCATGAGCTGGAAGGGTTTGAGCCCCGTACCGAAACTGTCGACGGCAAACTTGCAGTTCAGCTGCTTGAGGCCCTTGGCAAGCTGCATGGCTTGTTTGAGATGGGTGATAATGACCTCTTCTTTGATTTCGAAGACTAGATTTTTGGGTGAGATCTGTACCTTCTTCAAGCTGTCACTGAGCCATGACAACATCCGCGGATTCTGGAGGGAGCCGACGGTCAGTTTGATGAACAAAATAGTCTGAGGCCTGGACTTGATGGTCTCTTTCAATTTGTTCAGGGCATGAGTGACCAACCAGCGGTCTAAACCCTTGGATATACCCGTACGTTCTGCGCTGGGTAAGAACTCAGTGGCGGAAATCTCTTGACCCCGTTCATCCAAGAGACGTGTATAGGTTTCATAGCGCTCGTTTGAATCGCCATTCAGGCCAACGATAGGCTGATAGACAAGTCTTACCTGATTGTTTTGCAGTGCCTCTTCAATCTTCGATTTCCATAGCTTGTCCTTTTGTTTTTGGGTCATTTCCCCTTCTTTGGGGACATAGATCGCAATCCCTTGATCATTCTTGATCTTGGAATGCTCTACGGCACTTTCTACACGCAACAAGAGTTCATTGGTATCGGGAGAGTTCTCATCGATCTGCACAGCCCCTATACATAGGCGGGGAGACACCGATTTCCCTTCGACTTCGAAGATCTGTTTGTTTATTGTGGAACGCATCTCATCGAGATAGGATTCCAGATCCTTTGTGGTATGGTGATCTCTGAGTAGGGCAAAGGATTCTTCGCCGAACCTCGCCAGGATTTCATTCTTTTCGCATTGTTTTTTTATGGTTTTGGCGACGGCGCTGACCACTGTATCCGTGGCTGCGGGTCCAACCAGGTCTTTAATCTCATGAATATTGCAAATCTGGAGCTGTACTAACGCATAGTTATGCTCACCTTGGGTGGCTCGGTTGATGGCGCTCTCGAGCTGTTCCACGAAATATGCACGGTTGTACAGTCCCGTGCTGATATCTTTCTGACTGAGCCGCTTTAATTGTTGTTCGAGTTCCCTGGCATTGCCCTGATCGCGAATGACGATTTGGGTGCATTCTTCCCCGTCGATACTGGCGGGGCTGAATTCCATTCGGGCCTTGAGTGTCTTGCCGTCGGCATGTTGTAGCTCAATATCCAGCTTCTCATTATTTCCCTGCACTTTATGGAGGTGGCGCAGAGTCTGTTTCATGGTTTGTTGATGACCGGATGCTACTAGGTCCATCAAGGGCAGTCCCTCGATTTCGTCCAGATTGTCGTACCCTAATAGGTTCAGGTAGGTATCGTTGGCATAGACATGCATGCCTTCGTGTACATAACAGATGGAGTCTCGAGAACTGTCGAGCAGTGTGCGGCAGCGTTTTTCGGTTTCAGTGACCGAGACCTCGAGTTTTCTGAGTTTTCTCCACTGTTGCTGAAATTTATAGGTTCGATAGACGGCTAGTTTCAAGTGTTCGGGATTGGATTTATAGACTAGATCTTCAGCACCATGGAGCATGCATTCAGCAATATTACTGGATTTGTTCGAGGATACTGCGATGACAGGGATATGTTTACCTGCCTCGCGGATGCAGTCTACTGTTCTTTCCAGATTGATTGCTTGTGCCCCTAGCGTATAAAGGACGATGTCCGTGGAATGTGCTCTCAGTGTATCAAGCAGGTCTTGCGCGTCTTCAGCGCGCTTAGCACGTACCGCCCAGCCGCCTGACTTGATCGTGCTGATCAAGGTTTCCGCATCGCTTAGATTGTCCTCGATGATTATTATGCGAATGAGGTTTTCCATAAGCCCGAGTGATTATGTCCATGTAGAGAAGAGGCAGCCGTAAAAATTAGCGGCCGGTATGCGATTGAACTTTAATGCGAAAATCACTTTTTAGATCTGTCAGTGCGAGGGGGGAGGTACTTGGATGTGGGTTTAAAGCGCCGACCAAAGGGTATCAAAATCTTGTTTTTTTTCCTCTTTGGTGTCGTCCTTTTCTTCTGTGTCAACGTCTTTATCGGAGATGTTGAGATAGTTGAACTGTCTGAAGCTGGCGCTGTGTTCACCCAATTCAGTAAGTTCTATCATCGGTTTACGGTTGGGTAATTTGACGTAGATTTGATCGCCTTGATTGAATTTATCTGCGGGTACGATAAGGCTGGGCGGTTGGCTGATGACATTGACACGCGGTAGGAGGAGGGCCTTTATCGGATCACCGCTGTCTTGGCGGCGAACAGCGTTCTTCTGCACTGTGGCGATCAGGGCCGTGGGTGCCAATAGTTTCATGCCGACCTCCAGCCCGCGGTTGTCATGTAACTGCATCCAGCGGATCATGCCGAGACGCCAGTGGTATTCATTGCCATCGGTTTCGCGCAGGGCCAGAAGCTCTCCGACATGAGCCTTTGAATTCTGCGCCTCTTTCCAAAGCAGACGATATCCGCCGGCGCTGGCATTCATGACCTCCCAGGTTTGCCAGCTGGAGGGGATGAACTCTTCTTGCTGCGGTTGAGGAATGTCGTTCTTATCAGCGGGAGTGTTCTTTTGCGCCAATAAACTATCAGTGACAATATTCCCTTTCCCAACCATATCCCAGGCATAAGAGGTATCATTTTGTTGGGCGATTTTGGGAGGAATAATATATTCACCACTGTCGTTAAAGCCTCTAGCCTTAGGCATCAGCATCAAAGTAAGTTCGTTTGGAGAGGCGATTTTTTGTTCTTCTCTCCAGACGTTTTCCATGTCATCGCCTATGGCCTGGTAGATATCCTGGATTCCGATGACCACACTAACTACTTTTTGTCGGTCTACCCGTTTAAAGCGGCGTTTTGGATTAGTAGCCAGGCTTTTTAGCAATCGGTGGGCCAAATCCAGAATAAGGGTAGACGGGATGCTGGAGGCACCCTCCTTCGGTTCGGGGATGTCGTCATCGATCTTGGTATTGAGTTGTTCGATGAGCCCGCTCACGTTCATGTAGCGATTGGAGGTTGAAAGCGTAATATCGCTTCGGATGACATACTGAGGGGGTGCGTCCAGGTTGGTATTCATGTAATGAGTACTTGCTGTGCTGTCCTGCGCGGGGCAGTCTGAAATATCAACGTAGGCGCTGGTCGTTTCAAAAAAGACCGAAAGCCTAGCGGCTTCACCCTGGCGCAGAGTGGCAGGTTTCGCCAAGGAAAGAAGGGTTATTTGGGTGAATGCCTCATGGATGGTCGATTTTTCTATCTCGGAATAGTCGCTATCCTTTATCGGCCTGCCGAGCAAGGCATGCTTCTCGGCATAGAGATAAAGCTGATAGATGTCCTGCCACACGCCGGGCGGCGTTGGACCGTAGATCTGGTAGGTTTGCAACAATCGTTGGCCAAGGTAGCGCAAGGCGCGGTGGATGCACATGGCCGTGTGTTTTTTGTCTAGTTTGGCCTCACCGTTGGCCACTTGCTGCATGACGATTTTGTATCCCATGGCCATTTCTGCCAACAGTGTTTGGCGCAGCTGCATGACCTTAGCGCTCTTTGACGGGAGGGGCAGGCTTCGTGCTACCAAATGTTTGCGCAGATTCTCAAGAATGATCGTAGCCGTCGGACGCATGGCTTCCATGATTTCAAGCCGATGCTTGGCGGGAATGTCCTGCCGATTCGCCGCTTTGAGACCGTTGAAAAACTGTCGAGTGGTTTCTCCACTATTAGTCAGCGGAAGATGCTTAAGCCAGCGTCGAACCTTGCGTGGCTGAGTTGGGAAGGCTTGATTAGAATCGTGTTGATTTGAGAACCAGGCTAGCATATCCAATTGCCTACAGGGGTAATGGTCTGCCTAAACTGTTCTGAAACGAGATAGGGCAGGGGATAGATCCCGTGACCTTAAGCTATACTTGAGATGCTTATAAATACATTTGATGGAAATTTCCTATAAACCCACGTTTTTAAGTGATAGCCAGAGCCTGAATCTTTGGATATGGCCCGGATAGTTCATGAATTATCCGAGGTAGCTAGAGCACTAGATCACCGGGCTTTTTCCTAAGGCACCGGATTGCTCGCGCACTAAGCGGGGTACCAGATAGCCCGGCAGCGAGCCATTCAGGGTCTTGACCAGGGCTCGAGCGTGCTCGACGTTCACGTCGAAATGAGCGCTACCCTGCACTTTATCCAATAGATGTAGATAGTAGGGCAATACCCCGATCTCGAACAGGGCATTGCTCAGATTGCTCAATGCCTTTGCGTTGTCATTGATGCCTCGAAGCAACACGGTCTGGTTTAGCAGCACGGCGCCGGTGGATGCGAGTTTATTCAACGCGCGGGCTACGCAGTCATCGAGTTCATTGGCGTGATTGGAATGGATGACGATCACCTTGTGTAACCGAAGTTCATTCAACCAACCTAGAAGTGATTTTACGATCCGGTCAGGTAGCACGATGGGCAGCCGGGTATGAATACGCATGCATCGGACATGGGAAATGCCCTCCAAGGCGGCGCCAAGATGGGCAAGCCGCCGATCGCTAAGGACCAGGGGATCTCCCCCGCTTAGTATTACCTCGTGGATACTTGGATCCGAGGCGATATAATTCATGGCCTCCGACCAATCGTTCCTTAGTGGATTGGCTGCGGCATAAGGAAAATGTCGGCGGAAACAATAACGACAGTGAATCGCGCAGGCCCCGGTGGTCAGCAGTAGTATCCTGCCCTGATATTTATGTAATAGCCCGGGTCGCGGCATCGCATTCAGATCACCCACGGGATCGAGGGTGTATCCTGGTGTCTCCTCGGTTTCCACCCCGAGTGGCAGTACTTGCCGAAGTAGTGGGTCATCGGCATCACCCTTTTTCATGCGAGCAACAAAACTATGCGGGACGCGTAAAGGGAACCTTCGTGCCGCCAGTTTGGCGGCAGGCAGAAGACCGCGCTCGAGTTCTAGAAGATCGAGGAGTTCTCCGGCATCAGAGATCGCCTGGTTGAGTTGCCGCTGCCAATCTGGAATGTGTTGAACGGTGGCGCTATGGACTATCATAAAATACTATGTCAGTTTTTATTTTTATCTATTGTCCCCTATTTGGTTCCGGCTGGTAAGGAGCGTCTCACGAAGATACACTTTCTGTCGCGCAATTCATGTCCACAGGGGGAGTAGATGATATCTATGTCGTGGAGAATATATGGCTAGTTACAGTACCAGTGAGTTTAGGGGGGGTGTCAAGGTGATGCTCGATAGGGAACCGCACGCTATCATCGAGAATGAATTTGTTAAACCCGGCAAGGGACAGGCCTTCAGCCGAGTGAAGCTGCGTAATCTGAAAACCGGCCGAGTGATCGACCGCACCTTCAAATCCGGAGATTCTCTGGAGGCCGCGGATGTGGTGGATACTAATATGCAGTATTTATATACCGACGGCGATTTCTGGCATTTCATGGTCCCTGATACCTTTGAACAATATGCCGCCGGCAAGACCGCCGTGGGGGATGCTGCTCGATGGCTGAAGGGTCAGGATCTCTGTGAAATCACCTTGTATAATGACGTACCCCTATCGGTTACTCCTCCTAACTTCGTCGAATTGAAGATCGTCCAGACCGATCCCGGGGTGCGTGGTGATACCGCCTCCGGTGGTACCAAACCCGCCACCCTGGAGACCGGTGCGGTGGTCAAGGTTCCGCTGTTTATCGAGCAGGGCGAGGTGCTCAAGATCGATACTCGCACCGGGGCCTATGTATCGCGCGTAAAATAATGGTACACCCACCTTGGCGCCCTACAGCCACTGCGGAAAATATCAAGGCCCGTGCTCGAATGCTCGAAGATATTCGGGCCTTTCTCACTCAACGCAATCTGTTGGAGGTGGATACCCCGGCGCTATCGCAATGGGCCAGCACCGACCCGAATACCCATAGTTTCGTCCTCGACGCGGGACAGGATAGGCGATTTTTACACAGCTCTCCAGAATATCCTATGAAGCGACTGCTAGCGGCGGGTATCGGAGACATCTTCCAGATCAGCAAGGTATTCCGGTTAGGCGAAATCGGGCATTATCACAATCCTGAATTCAGCTTGTTGGAGTGGTACAGGATGGGCTGGGACCACTGGCAGCTGATAGATGAGGTAGACGAGCTGTTGCATGAAGTCCTGGGTAAATATATCTCGCTAGAGACTTCACGGCGGATCAGTTACCGGGAGGCCTTCCGGCAAACCGCGGGCCTGGATCCCTTTGATTGTACTGACGGACTGCTCGGCCGCAAGGCGGCCGATTTTGGCATCAATGTTCAACCAGCACTGGAGCGCGATGAATGGCTCGATCTGCTGATGTCACAAATAGTGGCGAGCGAATTCCCTAAAGACCGTTTAACCTATCTCTATGACTATCCCGCCAGCCAGTCGGCACTGGCGAAAATCCGCCTCGATAATCCTCCGGTGGCTGAACGCTTCGAGGTATTTTGGGGCCCCCTGGAACTGGCCAACGGTTACCACGAACTCACCCAAGCCGATGAGCAGCGCCAGCGCTTCATGGCAGAGCGCCAGCATCGCAACCAGCAGGGACTCGCAGAAATCCCCATCGACACCCTGCTGCTCGATGCCCTGGAACACGGCATGCCCGATTGTGCCGGGGTGGCCTTGGGTTTGGACCGGTTACTGATGATGGCAACGGGCGCCAAACACATCCAAGAGGTGATCGCTTTTCCGTGGGCGAAGGCTTGAGGCGCAGGGTTTAGGAGTCCATCGGAAAGGAGGCAAATCGCCCTTGCCACAAATATCCCCTCTACTTCTCGCGGAAGTTGATATAGCGCGTATACCGGCGATGTGTTTCACCAATGGCACGGCTGAGTCTGGAACCCTCTCCGGGAACGACGATCAGATGTACGTGGTTGGGCATCAGGCAGTAACTCCATACCTCGACCTCCTCTTCTCTACACCAGTGGGACATCAATTCTAGATATTTCTGATAATCTTCGTCCTGGAAAAAAACCGCTTGTCGACGGTCCCCTCTCTAGGTAATGTGATGCGGGATCCCCGCTACGACCACTCTTGCTAGTCTTGCCATGACAGGAGCATAGTATAAATTGGTATTGTGTCCCCCGATTGCTTTTGGAGCATAGTATAAATTGGTATTGTGTCCCCCGATTGCTTTTCTTGTGTCCCCCGATTGCTTTTCCCTGATGGCCTTAATATAGGAGTAAAATGCAGATTTTGTTCTAAAGACTTCGTCATTTAGAGTCGTCGTTGCAAGGCCATCAGGTATGATGTCGAGAGGTACGGCTTCCACGCGTATATTCTGCACGCCGCTTCGCACAGAAAAAGTGAGTCTACTACTAACCTCATCAACAATAACTCCCTCCCGTTGCTCAAGGACATCCCGAAGTTTTTGCAGCTGGTCATCGAGATCAGATTTCCGTAACGCTGTGACATAGATCTTCCCGAGGTTCAGATCCTGGACCGAGTCTACGATGGACTTGGGGAGCGTTGCTGGTGACGCTGAACAAGTACGCAGCCAGCCCAGGAGGATCTCTCTGAGCACAGCCCCGCCAACAAGACCTGCTCCAATAATGGCAAGCGTATTCCTTCCCATTTTCGATGACATAGGTTTGTTCCCTAGAGTGTTTAGAAGGTGTGGTATGACGCCTTTCCGAAATGCATGAATTCCCTTGGGGGAAGGTGCTGCAAAACAGCGTATACTTCGAGAAGACCTTGATCAACGTTTTGGCAAAATATCATGAATCGGTATGGGATGAACTGCCTCCCCTATACCTTTTACCGATGGAAATGGTACGTTATCCCCGCCCGGTTAGGTCGGAAAGATGATCAAGGTCTTTCGACGGTGAGGCGTTCCGGAGCCCCAGATCGCCGTGGACATAATCAGGACACCGTGGCCAGCGCCTCTTTTACTCCCGCGATAGCCCGATCTACATGGGCTTCGGTGTTATAGATATGGGGGCAAAGCCGCAGGCCGCCCGTGGTGGATCCGGCGATCCCGAATGTGTTGTACATCATATCTGCAGCCTTTCCCCGCTTATCTTCTGGGATATCTATAATGACGACCCCGTGGCTGAACTCGCTGCTTTCTGGTGTCACCAGTTTCGCGCCGTTCTTTTTCAAGCCCTGTTTCAAGTAATCCGCTAAAAAAACCACCCGGTCATGAATTGTTTTTGGGCCAAGGGTCTGATGAATCTTCACGGCGTCCAGCATGGCCGAGATGGCGGCATCATCCCGTTGCCCCAAGGTTTCAAAACGACGGGCATCCGGCAGGTCCATGTCAATCGTAATATGACCAGTATACCCGAAGGTATTCGGCCAGATTTTTGGGGCATGTTTTTTCTTCACATAAAGGACACCGGTTTCCTTGGGACCGCAAAACCATTTATGGGAACTGGCCGAGAAACTATCGCAGTCCATATCCTTTAGGTCCAGGTTCAAGCTGCCCCAGCTCTGTGCGCCATCCACATGGACATATACATCAT
>JBDLIZ010000072.1:0-14596 GCA_039714615.1 Pseudomonadota bacterium
TTTTCGGTATAGGGCTTACCACGGAAAATATTGTTGCTTGGTATTACGTGCTCTTCCCTAGGGCCACTAAAGCCTTTTCTAGTATAGAAAGTGAAATACTTACCCCTTCTTCTAAATCTGCTTACAGAATACGTCTCACCGTCTATCAGCAGATGAGCCTCACTCCATTGTGTAGGCGTTTTGTCATATATCCAGTCTGTAATCCCCATGACGTTTTCTCCTATTATCTATTGTAACCGTGACGTTGCGCTAGGGGAACTCTGGCAGCGATAGCAGCGTCTTCGAGCGTATCATCGACGCTGTATCGTTGAGTATCTGCCACGCTGCGGCCTCACGGGACGTTCTATGCGCCTTGGGCTTGGTTCTGCGGAACATGCCCTTTCTGCGGCCTTTTGTGATAACCACCGAGCGGAACGCACCTCGCCATGGTTTGGATATGTAAATGCATTCGGTGCTCAGTTTGTGGTCGAACATTAGAGTCTCTCCAGTTTAGCGAGCACACGGGGTCGAGCGAGCACACGAGGTCTGATCTAGATTCTAGACCCGAGACCCCGTCAACCCAAAATCAGCTTCCACGTACCAAGTCCACGTAGGATGTGCCGAGGAACGAAGCGCATCGTCCTTCACCGCATCGTCCGCTTAAATCGGCTTTCTAGAGCGACTTGAAAAAAACCTTAGATTTGCGTTGATAGTTGTATAAGCTGCGGCGTTTGACCGGCAGTGAATCGATGTCACCCTCGACGAATCCTTGTTCCAGGAACCAGTGTGCGGTCTGGGTCGTCAGCACGAACAGACGTTTTAATCCCATGCCGAGGGCCTTGTTCTCCAGCTGGTGAAACAGTGATTCCCCCCGATGATTTCCGCGGTAGTCCGGATGGACGATCAGGCAAGCCAATTCACCCACGCCCTCTTTGATAAAGGGATACAGGGCGGCGCAGGCGATGATCATGCCGTCTCGCTCGATGACCCAGAAGTGTTTGATCTCCAGTTCGAGCTGTTCGCGCGATCTGCGTACCAGTACACCGGCACGTTCCAGCGGCATCATGAGTTCCAATAAACCACCGGCATCATCGATGACGGCCTCGCGCAGTCCCTCGTAGATCTGTGCCGTGATCAGTATGCCTGTGCCGTCACGGGTATATAACTCTTTAAGCAAGGCGCCGTCGATGCATCGCTCAAGTAAATGGACCCGCCCGACATTATTGCTGCAGGCGTGCACCGCGCTTTCAAGATACTGGCCCAATAGATTGCCTAATTCTGGAAAGGTGGATAGTAAATTCTGTGCCTGGCCCACACTTAGCTGGCGCGGGGGTGTTTCCCGGTCTGCTTGGTATGCGCCTTCTTCCATAAGATAGATCAGTTTGTGTGCCGCCAGGGCCATAGCCGCGGCCGTAGCCACATCTGTGGCCCTAAGATTAAAGGTCTCGCCGGTGGGCGAGTACCCCAGTGGAGAGAGCAGTACGATATTGCCCTGGTCGAGTTGTTTATCGATGGCCTCGGCGTCTACCTTACGCACTATCCCGGTGTGCAGATAGTCGATGCCGTCGCGTATGCCCAGGGGTTTGGCGGTGACGAAGTTACCGCTGCATACCCGTAATCTCATACCGGACATCGGGGTATTGGCTAGCCCCATGGATAGCAAGGATTCGATCTCAACGCGTACACAACCAACGGCCTCTTGAACTGCAGCCAGCGCCTTGTCATCCGTGACCCGCAGATCCTCGTAGTATTGGATGTTGGAGTCGATGCGTTTGAGGCGGACCTCGATCTGCGGACGAGCACCATGCACCAGGATGAGCCGTATCCCCAGGTTGTGCAGCAGGGCAATATCATGGATTAAGCTGGGAAAGCTAGGGGCCTCGATGGCCTCGCCCGCGAAGGCAATCACGAAGGTGTGCTCCCTATGCGCATTGATATAAGGAGCGGCGTTGCGAAAACCGGTAATATCAAAGTCGTTGTCTTTCAATGTGGCTCCGTTGAATTCTATCCGGTGGAAATTGTGTCGCCTGGCTATAATATAAATAAGGGGCTGATCAGAAAGTGGTCTTTTTCTTTACAACTGTAAATGAGTCGAGAGGGTCAGGGTACGTTGCATGCCAACGAAGTAAGTGGTTTTACCTACGTATTTTTACGCATAGATTATTGCTATTGGCGTTTCTATATATACTCATGACGGATGGGTATATTCGTATAAGGCCAAGTCTAGTCTTGCCATGAGGAATTTAGGGTAAGGTCTGATACTGGGTGTTATCAATACGGGGTTACTCACGGCTCGAACAGGATTTATCAATAAGTCTAGGGGATTTGATATGGATTTGCTCATGGTTGTGATTATTTTAGCACTCGTTGCGACTATTGCCTCGCTTATTATGGGGGTGTGGTCTATGGGACATGGCGGCGAATTCGACAAGAGACATAGCAATCAACTCATGCGTGCCCGTGTTGGGTTTCAGGGAATTGCCCTTGTGTTGATGCTGGCGGCACTCTTCTTCGCCAATCAGTAATACCTAGATCCTGCAAGTTGGGTCCAGTCAGGGATATAATCTGTATCCATGAAGTTCAGTGCTCATTCTGCGGGGGTCGTGGTGGTAAGAAAAACCAGGCATGGTTGCCTTTATCTATTGCTGCGGGCCTACCAATACTGGGATTTTCCCAAAGGGCTCGTGGAAGAAGGGGAAGCCCAGATCGAAGCGGCGAAACGCGAGGTAGAGGAGGAATCCTGTATTACGGATTTGGATTTCCGCTGGGGAGAGGTCTTTCGCGAAACAGGCCCTTATGGTCGAGGTAAGATCGCGCGCTACTATGTTGCATTGACCTTAGAAGAAAAGGTTGAACTGCCCATCAATCCTGAATTAGGACATCCAGAGCACGATGAATTTCGCTGGGTAAGCTATCAAGAAGGACTATTTTTACTCGGCGACCGGGTAGGCCCTGTCCTTCAATGGGCGCAGCGGCTTACGCGGTGTGAGAGGGTGGGTGTCTCTACGTAGCTTAAGCGTTTGCTGGATGAAGTGGGACCGATCAGGCAACGTATTAAAGTGTAAAGTAGGTTGATCGGTCCCCACAATAAGGATTTCCTCCTTAGATCTGTTAACGGCACCTTCCTGCGCCACTTCTCCGCTCAGTCTGAAAATTACTCAACAAATCAATATATTGCACTCTGTAAGCGGCGATCACTTGCAGGGTCCAGGTAACAGGGAATCACCATTGTTTCCTTGCTCATGAAAATATCGATTATCGCGGCCATGGCCCGCAACCGTGTTATCGGCAAGGGTAATACCATGCCCTGGCATTTACCGGCCGAACTCAGGCATTTCAAACAAGTGACCATGGGCAAACCCATCGTCATGGGACGCAAGACCTTCGGCTCCATCGGTCGTGCCCTTCCGGGAAGGCGAAATATCGTCATCACCCATGATCCTGACTTTCGTTTCGAGGGTGTGGTAGTAGTGCACTCCATCGAGCAGGCCTTGACCGCCGCCGGCGATGCCGATGAAGTAATGATCATCGGTGGTGGTCATCTCTATCAACAAATGATCAATCGTGCCGAACGACTCTACCTCACCCTGATCGACGCCGCTATCGAGGGAGATACCTTCTTTCCTGAGATAAAGGACTCAGAGTGGCAACAAATTCAAAATGTATATCGACCTGCCGATGAGAAAAATAGGCATGCGCTGCGGTTCCTGGAGTTTAAACGGCAGTAGTCCTCAAAAAATGGCTTAGATCGCTGAGATACCTTTTGCAACTTATTCATGAGTTATGTGACGGAGTTCTAAGAAATCCGGTTATAAAACCTAGATCACTTGCAGGATCTAGGTAAAAGTAAAATGATTAAAAAGGCCCGGCTGTTTGTGGTTGCGCTGACAGCAGCACTATCGAACTCCTAGGAGCCTGTCGGATCTAGGACTGATCTACTGCGGAAAAGCCGGATTTGGACAGATTTCCCGATCCTTTTCGTTACACGTTACAGCTATTTGCCTCAAACGATCGATAAATCTGCCTCACAAATCCGTCGGGAGCGGATTTACTCACCCCATCCCTGGGGTTCGCCCTAAAGGGACAGCCTCTGGCTGCTCAACGAGGGCCAACCAGGGAGGGTTGGCATCAAACCATCGTAAAACTGCTCTCAATTCAAGACCTTTTCGCTTCGACCACTTTTCAACCAGACAGCTTCTGAATAATCAAGTAAGAATATTTATTAATGGTGAATGTTATGAATAAAAAGGCTGTTTCAGCCATTATTTTTTGCATTATTGCGAATGTTGCCTGTGACCATAAACCGTCCTGGAGATTTGGGCAGCTCGATGCGAATCAGGACGGTTATGTCGGTCCGGCAGAGGGGGCGGAATTGGACGGATTAACGGAAAATTGGCAGCTGCTCGATATAGATAAGGACGGTCATCTGGATAAAATGGAGTTTTCTAAGTTTGAGCTTATGATTGCTCCTCCAGAAGGACCAAGGGAGTAATGCGGTTCATCAGCGCTATGGTTTGGAATAACACGGACAATCCACGGCTATTACGTCCTGATTTTCCCTGTCCAGCCGTATCGCGGTGAGCTTTCCACCCCAGACGCAGCCTGAATCGAGGGCTATCAGCTTGGGTTCCCTGCGGAACCCAAGCGCCGCCCAGTGTCCGAAGATGATGTTTATTCCAGCATTTTTTCTCCCTGGGGCTTGAAACCAAGGGATCAGTCCTTTGGCTTGAGTGCCCGGCGGAGTGTAGACCTTCATATCCATGCTTCCATCGGGTTTGCAATAGCGCAGTCGCGTGAGCCCGTTGGTGATTGCCCTCAAGCGGTCCCAGCCTTGCAGTTCATCCGACCAGATGGCGGGTTCGTTACCATACATATGCCAAAGAAATTGCTGATAGGAATCGGAACGCAGTGTTGTTTCCAATTCCTTGGCAAGTCCGCGGGCCTGATAAAAATTCCACTGGGGCGGTAATCCAGCATGCACCATGGTGAGGTTAAGGTCTGGGTCATGGTGCAGCAGTGGGCGCTGGCGCAGCCAGTGGATCAGATCATCACAATCCGGAGCATTCAATACGGCATGCAGGCTGCTGCCGACACTGGGTCGACGAACTCCGGCATGGCTTGCAAGTAGATGAAGGTCATGGTTACCCAACACCGTAATCGCCGCATCACCCAGGCTTTTTACAAACCGCAGGGTCTCCAGGGATTTGGGGCCACGATCTACGAGGTCGCCTACCAGCCACAATTGGTCTGAGGCGGGGTTAAAATCGATCCGATTTAGTAGCTGCTGCAGTTCATCGTAGCAGGCCTGGATATCGCCAATCGCATAAATACTCACTTAATTTTGGATAAGAGTTGCTTAGGAATGCGATATGACCTGCCCGTGAGGGCCGAGGTTGGTATGGGATCCTGTAACAACCAGATTTAATGCAGTACGCGCGGGATAGACAATGTGAAGGGTTCTATCTCTGCGTCGAATTCAGTACCATCATCGGCGAGCATCTGGTAACTGCCGTGCATGGTGCCCACCGGGGTTTCCAGCATGGTTCCGCTGGTGTACTGGAAACCTTCTCCTGGGCGTAGATGAGGTTGTTCCCCGATTACACCCTCGCCACGCACCTCCTGAATCTTGCCATTAGAGTCGGTGATGATCCAGTGTCGTGTCAGAAGCTTGGCTGGAATGGCGCCCTGGTTCTGGATGGTGATGGTGTAGGCAAATACGTAGCGGTTGCGCTCGGCGTTTGACTGCGATTCAACATAAGCCGTGTCTACTTTAACCTTGATATTGTGTGGGGAGACATTTTTCATGGAGAGTCATTATACATTTATTGGCAAGGAATCATACCCGCTGCGGATCGGTATTGTAGGGGGATGAAACAAGGTTCTCCGTGATTGTTTCGTGGTAGGGCCTTAGGAATGCTACCGACACACTTCCCCATCTGGCTTGCCTTATCGTCCGTCTTCGGCGTTGCAATAACAGTTACATAGCTAGGCTATGCGCCTGTTATCGCGCCTTGAATACGAACGATCATTCGGCGCCAGTTAGGGAAGTTATTACGTACGCATTCCTAAGGGTTCAAGCGATTGGACAGTGCTGCGAACTGCTCGATGCTTAAGGTCTCGGCACGAGCCCCTGGATCGATATTTTCAGCCGAGATCTCATCGGCGGATAACAGTCCTTTTAAGGCATTGCGCAGGGTTTTGCGTCGCTTGGAAAATGCCTGGGTGACGACCCGGGAAAATTGTCTCCGGTCATTGATAGAGAACACCGGTTTTCGGTGGGGGCTTAGGCGAATAAAGGCGGAATTAACCTTGGGTGGGGGTGAAAAACATCCTGATCCAACATTGAACAACCTTTCGGCACGGGCGAGGGATTGGACCATCACTGACAAACGACCGTAATTACCCGTGCCGGGAACCGCTGTGATTCGTTCGACAACCTCCTTCTGCAGTAGAAAGTGCATGTCTACAATGAAGCTTGAAAACTTGAGTAGATGAAATAACAGGGGAGTAGAAATGTTATAGGGCAGGTTGCCGATGATTCTTAATCCACCATTCTCAGGGGCGAGACGGGTGAAATTAAAACGCAGTGCATCCTCATTATGGATCACGAGTTTACCTCGATTTACACATAAAGAGAGCAAATGAGGAATAAGATCTCTATCGAGCTCCACGACATCTAGGCAGCCCACGCGTTCCAGCAAAGGGCAGGTGATGGCGCCCAAACCGGGACCGATCTCAACCATGGCTTGAGTCTTGTTAGGGGCAATGTAGCCTACGATCTTTTCAATGATGTTCGGGTCGCATAAAAAATGTTGGCCGAACCTTTTCCTAGGACGGTGATTCAAGGGGTTATCCTGGTATTTATCATTTTTAACAGTCAGTTATAAAGCATCAAAATGGATTTACCTACACAAGTCAC
Source organism: Pseudomonadota bacterium (assembly GCA_039714615.1). Lineage (GTDB taxonomy): Bacteria > Pseudomonadota > Gammaproteobacteria > JAAEPA01 > JAAEPA01 > JAAEPA01. The sequence goes on from JBDLIZ010000072.1 coordinate 6,899, forward strand.
CCAGTTAGAACCATAGTGGGTGCGATTACAACTCTCATCGATATTCGCATCGGTCAAGAATGATGGGAAAACGATAATGCGTTCAATGATATCACTCGTGTGCGGTAGTTAACTCTTAGCAGGCAGTGTCAGGAAATCAGGTTGAGTCTGGTACTAGACTTTTATCAGGAAGGGGCCTCGAAATTGTCTGCATGGATTGTGTCAGTTGATGAAGCCAGATGCGCCTTTGAGTAGCGGTCATCGATAATGGCATCGGCTTGTTGTAGCGGCTGAATTATCTTGGCGATTTACAGAGTAAAACAGAGCAAGGGAGGAGTCGGCTAGAAACCTTCTGCGCAATTGGCTTATAAAATCAGGCTGTGTAAGCAGCAAGGAAACGATCAAAGATCTGTGTTACTTGCTGCTGTTCATCAGCATCGCCCGATAACACCAGTACTCCCAGCGCCTGCGCCTCCCGCAATGTCAGGGATTTATCCAGCAGGTTCATCAGGGCCGTATCGGAGAGCACCATCACCACTTCTCGCGGATCGACTGAAGGCTGGTGCGCATTTACAACCCAATGATTATTAGCATAATTGAAACGGGCCCAGTGATTGCTTTCGGTGAGATAAACCGAGAAAACCAGCGGCTGCTGTGACACCAGATGTTCAGCAACCTCCGTGAACTCATGAAAACGTTGTTCTATTTGTTGCAGTGCCTCTAACTTCGCTTGTTTACTGAGCCGCGGAATATCCCTGATGGAATTCGTATCGATTGCCTGCCGGGTCGCTACGGAAACAGCAACGCTGGCAGGATGCGCTGTTTGCAAGCCTGATATCGTGGGCAGGTGCAGCATGCACGCACCCACAGGGAATGAGACAATAGAGGTTGCCAGAGCAACCCCCATTACCAGTTTTCTAGCCTGAATAAGCATTATGGGGTCACGATGTTGAACCAGAACTCGAAGCTATCGAGCATGGACAGGAACTCACCAAATTTGTTTGCATCCCCGTCGATCTTCACCTTGCCGTCGGTGATCGCCTGGTCAATGGTGATCTGACCCAGGTTGATGTCATCCAGCACGGTGCGATCCAGGGTAATGGTTGCATCCGCCTTGTCTGCCTGTTTGTCCAGGGTGTAGTTCATTACCCCGTTTTCGATGTAGAGCACGAACTTCTCCTTCCTGTCCGGCATCTCCACATTAAAGGTCATGACCTTGCTCGCGGCCTTGGGATGGTTCAGACGAACAGCAAGATAATCCAGGTAGGTTTCGAGGCTGAGGTTGCGAACGATGTCGGGCGAAGCCGTGTTCGGCGTTGCAGCCTTCACAACACCGTCACGCAGTTCCTTTGCACCGGACAGGTAGAAGTTACGCCACGGGCCGCTCTCCGCCTGGTAGCCCATCTGCTCGTAGGTCCTGGCCAGCAGTTCTTTCGCCTCCTTGTTTTCCGGATCGGCGAACACCACGTTGTTCAGCGCCATGGAAACCCAGCGGTACTCACCCTTGTCGTAGTCGGCCCGTGCTTTGCTGATGACATTATCCGCACCGCCCATGTACTCAACAAACTTCTTGCCTGCCGCCTCGGGTGGTAACGGGTGCAGGTCGGCCGGGTTGCCGGTGAAGAAGCCGAAGTACAGCTGGTACTGCGCCTTGGCGTCATGATTGACCGTGCCGTAGTAATCACGGTTGGCAAAGGCCTTGCCCAGGCTGTTCGGCAACTGCACCTGATCACCCACCTCGAGCAATGTGCTGCCATGATTGGCCAGACGCAGTACTTCATCGTGGATATAGCGATAGAGATCGCGCTGTTTCTTCCAGAAAGAAACGATTTCCTTGTTGCCCCAGGTGGGCCAGTGATGGCTGCCGAAAGAGATTTCCACCTCATCACCAAACCATTCAATGGTGTTGTGAATATACTTGGACCATTTTAGGCCGTTACGTACCTGGGCGCCGCGCAATGTGTACAGGTTGTGCAGGGTGTGGCTGATCTCTTCCGCCTGCAGCAGGGCCTTGTGCGTGGGGAGATAGGCCATTAGCTCGGCAGGGGCCTCTGCACCCGGCGTATAGTAAAACTGTATTTTCACCCCATCGACTTGCATCTCATGAGGCTGGTAGTCCTTGATATCAACATTGGACTCCAGAATGGTGACCGTACCCGCCGCAGTCGTGGTACCCAGGCCAGAACCCAGTGTGCCTCCAGCAGATTTGGGCAGCACATTGCCATACATGTAGCTGGCACGGCGACTCATCTGGTTACCCGCCATCAGATTTTCATTGACTGATTCAATGAAAAAGTCCTCAGGCGCGATGACCTGTATTTCACCCTTGTCTACCTGTTCCTGAGTAGCCAATGCCTTGCCACCGCCGAAATGATCGACATGGGAGTGGGTGAAGATGATTGCGGTAACGGGCGCCTTCTCGACGTGCTGCTGAAGCAGGTCATACGCGGCCTTTGCGGTCTCGGTGGCGGTCAACGGATCAACCACGATCCAGCCCTGCTTGCCCCTGATGAAAGAGATATTGGCCAGGTCAAAACCCCGTACCTGATAGATGCCGTCGGTCACCTTATACAAACCATCCATGGCATTCATCTTGCTTTGGCGCCAGAGGCTGGGATTGGCCGTCTCAGGCTCATCTTTATCTAGAAACCTGAATTGCTTCATGTCATAGATGATTTTGCCGGCATCATCGGTAATCTGTCCCTTGTCTATAGTCGCGATGAAGCCTCGTTTGGCATTATCAAAATCCGTCTTGTCCTCAAAGGGCAAATAGTCGCGAACTTCCTTATTGAATTGTTTGGTTGCATCACTTGCTGTCTGTGCTAACAGAAATGCCGGCGCGACAGCCATAAGAACACCTAAAGTAAAGCAGCGAATATGCATCGTTTAATCCTCCTTGAACCAGGTTTTTGTTGATTTTGCTCACTTGGCTGAGCTATATGAATCGGGTATTCCGAAGCCTATAATATTTCATTATTGTTTTCTAGGCGAGATGCCTATGAAACTTTCTGGTCATGATTTACTATTGATTACAATTGATGGAGGTTAGGGCGATGCAAGCAATGATGCGCATAATAGCAACAATAGCTATGCTTGGCGGGGTCTTGCTCGCTGGGGAGGTACTGGCAGAGGACCAATCTGCAGCCGGTGCTGCGGCCAACGCCAACAACCCGCTGGCCAATATGACGGCTTTCAATATGCAGAACTATTACATCGGTGAGCTTACCGATAGCGATGAAGATGCCAACCAGTTCTGGTTTCGATTTGCGAAGCCTTTTTCGGTGGCTGATACCGACTGGCTGTTACGCGCCTCATTGCCCATCAACAGTTTTCCGACACCACCGGACGGCGACAAAGAGACCGGGCTGGGTGACCTGAACCTGTTTACAGCCTATTTACTGGATACCGGCAATCCGGCGGTGAGTTTTGGTATCGGTCCGCAACTGACGGTACCCACAGCCACCGAGGATGAACTGGGCAGCGAGAAGTGGTCTGCCGGGCTGGTTAACGTGCTGTTCAATGCCAGCTCACCAAAATTCCAGTATGGTTATCTGCTGTCCTGGCAGCACAGCTTTGCCGGTGAGGGTGACCGTGCCGATGTGAACGTGGCGGCCTTGCAGCCGTTTGCATTCTACCAGCTTGGTGGTGGCAGCTACCTGCGTGCTGCACCCATCTGGGCCTACAACCTGGAAAATAACAACTACAGCGTGCCGCTGGGTGTTGGTATCGGGCGGGTCATCAGGAAGGGCAATACGGTATACAATTTCTTCGTCGAGCCACAGTTCTCGGTTGCCGATCGTGGGCCGGGCCAACCGGAGTGGCAGATCTTTTTCGCGCTCAATCTGCAGTTTCTCAAATAAGGAATGCTACCTAAATAACTCCCCTATCTGACTTGCCTTATCGCTCGTATTCGGCATGCAATAACAGTGACATAGCTAGGGCTATGCGCCTGTTATTGCGCCTTGAATACGAACGATCATTCGGCGCCAGTTAGGGAAGTGTGTCGTTCGCATTCCTAACTTCCCTGCATCCACCGGTATGTCAGATAACCTGAACTCGCGGATTATACCTTGATACCAAAACGAATAGCGTAGCGCCAACCTACATAGAATGGGTCTCAAGTTAAATTTCCCTGAGCCGTTTGAAATATTAAGCATTCGCATCTGTATTACAATCCAAAAACCGAATATATTGATCATTTCGTTCGCATTCCTTATGAGAAATTCTGCGTTTGAACTCGCCATGTAATTAATTTTGTAATGAACTTGCATACAGATTTTGATTATCAAACCATTCAGCTTTCTCCTGATTATGAAGGAAAAGTTACCACTACTCTAGTCTCTTCAAAATGCAATGCTGGAAACAGAGGGAGTGTTTTATATCTGCATGGTTACATTGACTATTTTTTTCACCCACACGTGTGTGAGAAATTCATAAACAATGATTTTGATTTTTATGCACTTGATCTTCGCAAGTATGGCAGGTCGATTCTGGAGCACCAGCGACCAAACTTCTGTTTGGATATTGAAGAATATTTTGAAGAAATAACGATCGCAATTCGACAGATCAATAAAACAGGTAATTCTCTAATTCACCTCTTGGGCCACTCAACCGGAGGGTTAATAGCAAGTAATTATATGAACTACGGCAAGGAAAAATCTTCAATAAAAAGCCTGATTTTGAATTCGCCTTTCCTGGACTTCAATCAACCGGATTTTGCAAAAAAAACAACCTATCTTACGGCTAAAATCGTTTCAACTATGTTGCCATACTCATATATTAACGGGGCTTTGTCACCAGCGTATGCGCAGAGCATACATAAAGACTATTATGGTGAATGGGATTTCAACCTGGACTGGAAACCAATAAAAGGCTTTCCTACCTATTTTAAGTGGATCGTTGCGATAAGCAAGGCGCAAAAAAAACTACAAAACTCAAATATCGAAGTGCCTGTTCTAGTTATGCACTCATCCCATTCCAGGAGCATTGCTACTTTTTCGCAGGAAGCCATGTCCTCAGATATTGTGTTAAATATTGAAGACATTAAGAAAATCGGTTCCAAATTAGGTAAGCAGGTAACTTTATTGGAAATTGATAATGCGCAACACGATATATTCTTGTCACCCAAAGAGGTAAGAGAAGTGGCTTTTAATGAGATGTTTGCGTGGTTAAGGATGGGCGCTAACATTTAGTAACAATGGTTGTCGATAAGCCGGTTTCAGTACAGAATTCTGCGCGGAAGCTTTACTAATGAGTTCATTTGTTAGCCGACAGGGTTATCCATGGATCACCGTGAATGATGGGAGTCGATAACGAATAAAATGGCATCATCAGTTCTGATTCAGAATTAAATGGTCGGCTGATGCGCACAGGGTTGCCTCCTCTGAATAGTTTCCCTCGGGCATTCATCGAAAAGCGCCCGGTACTCTCCCGCAAATCTGCCCATGTGATTGAATCCCAGTTTGATGCATACGTCGGTAACCGATTCACTGTTTCCGCTACACAACTCCCTGTAAGCGGCGTTCAAACGTGCCAGCTTGAACCAGCCATGTGGCGTAACGCCGTAGACCTCTCGACTGGCCATTTCCAGCACACGCTGACTGATGCTCTCGATATCCGAAACACGTAAACTGCCACCAGGATCTTCCATCCAGTGATCAATGCTTGTCTCCAGGGCATTCAGGGCATGTTTCCGTCCAATAGAAAGTTTGGATGCAGATGTACATGAACCCTGGACGATGGTCTTTATCAGCAATTGCATCAATCCCTGGTTTGACAAGACCTGGAAGCCGGGTGAGTTTGAGCTTATAGAATAAATAAACATACAACCATCCGCTGTCTTTTGAAAATGCTAGAGACGATTAACTTCCCTGCATCCACCAGTATATAGCCCGGATTACGCAAGCTCCATCCGGGCTATATACCCATGACGAATGAGTTTTCAGGACATATAGTCCATCGCCTTTGCCGCATAGCCGCGTCAGAACACGAAAACCATAGGAATAGCCTTACGTGCTCTGCCTTGCTCTCCAACAAATCCGACGCACTCTGCGCCCCCGAAAACCCATCCGCCATGGGTACAGGAGCTATGCTGCCGCTTTTGCGGGTATATTCTTTGATGCCCTGGCCGCCATTGGCAATGGATACCATCGAGATACCTTGCATGATCATCTCGATTGCGATGAAGAGTCCGATTACCCAGAGCCCGGAAATGGGCCACTGCGCAAAGATAATGAGCGCCAGGAAGATCGAGGCAACACCCCCGGCCACGGTCCAGCCCCACCCCTTGGCCCTTGTACGAATCAGGAGGCCCATGATGATGCGAAAGACACCTGTCGAAAACAGGAAGGCTGCGATAAACATGGTAAACCAGACAGCGCTTGCAGCAGGGTTGGCAATCATGATTATGCCCGCTGCAATATAGGTGATCGCAATCAGTATTTCCCAGAGTATTGCTTTCCAACCTTCTGCCTTGAAGGCATCTATCAGCATAAACACGCCGCCAGCGACGACCAGGATTCCCAGGTAAAAAACACTGGCCAGGGTCATTATGCCGGCCATGTACAGGCCTATCGTGCCAAGTACAATCAGTGCAATGCCCATGAACAGTAACCAACCCCAGTTTTCACGAACTTCGCCCGCAACTTTTTCGACAATACCAGTCTCATTCATGACACACTCCCCCAATTAAGCCAAGTCTTAGAATATTATATACTATCAAACCTGGATGACTCTTTGTAAGAGCAGAGAAATAAATAGTGATTCGCGCACTTCGGATTCTGCATTTCAGTGATATTCATATCGGCATGCACATTCGCCATATGCACTGGAAAAAATGGTTCAGCAAACGGGCCGTGGGGGCAATCAATCTCTTCAGGGGCAGGGGAAAATACTTTGATGAAGCCGAACAGAAAATGCAGGCGCTCGCCCGATTCAAAGAGCAGAATGATATCGACTTGGTCATCAATACCGGAGACTATACGGCTTTGGGACTTGAGCGGGAGCTGCAACTGGCCAAAAAGGTGATCGAACCGATGATGAATGCGCCGGATGGTTATCTGACCGTTCCAGGGAATCATGATATCTATGTCTCTGAAGTCAAAAGCCAGCAGCGTTTCTCTGAACTGTTCAGCGAGGTGCTGCAGAGTGATATACCGGAGTATTGCAGTGACGGCCACTGGCCACTGGTTCGTCTGATACGAGACGATAGTGCTGTAATTGCAATCAATAGCGCCAGACCCAATCCCTTGCCATGGCGCTCCAACGGCAACATCCCGCAATCCCAGCTCGATGCCTTTGCAAGCATCCTGCGAGATCAGCGGCTGAAAAAACGTTTCATCTTTGTCGTCACCCATTATGCTCCGCGTCTGGCAAACGGTGCAGATGACACCAGACTGCACGGAATGGTCAATGCCGATGATTTTCTCGGTGTCTGCCAGAAGATTGATTACGGTGCGATCCTCTGTGGACATGTGCACCAGACCTATCATGTAAATGTCAATGAACTGAGGAGTGATATCTATTGCGCCGGGAGCGCTGTAATGTCCGGACATGAAGGCTTCTGGGTCTATGAGAGGCAGGGTAACAGTATAGAAGCATTCCGTGGATACTGGGATGGAGCAAGATGTGAATACTCGATCAGGCGAAACTGACTGGCCGAATACAGGTTGCCGGCAAGGCAAGTCGAACCGGAGTTGATCTATGCTGGATAATTTTATG
>JBDLIZ010000073.1:0-14570 GCA_039714615.1 Pseudomonadota bacterium
AGGCCTTGAGGCTTCATAAAATCGCCTGACCTTCAGTCTTTAATCTGCTAATCAACAAGTTACGAAGTAATTAGACTGAACCAGTGCCTGAACGTCAGATAAGGTGCTTTGAGTTTGACCGACCATACGGCAGGAACTCACCCCCACCATTTCGGTGCTCGCGATAAAGCCCAACACGATCATGGCAAACTTCAGCCAGGTGCGGCGATGCGAAAAAAGGCTACGAAAACCGCCTAAAGCATGATATAGATAGCGGTGCATAAAACCTCTTGGGTAGTTGAGTCGAGTATCATCAACTATTCTACTCGGGGGGTTTTATGCCTGTTTATCTCATTTGAAAGATTTGCTGATAACGATGATTATTCCCCATCAGCCCTCAACTCATTTTGATCCTCTTTGCACCAGAAATTTACGACTCACGAGGCTATAACCACTCCTCGTTTAATACCGTGCTATCGATAGCCAGCGCTGAATGTTGCCAGCAGATTTGTGATTGGTGTTCTTGGCCCCAACCCTGGCGATCATAGTCGCGCAAACGAGCGACGGATATTGGACCTTGATCCAATAAGATAGCGGAATAGATATCGATGGTGCCGTCGTCATTCTTCTTCATCCTGTCGATGACCCGTGAGGAAAGGCCTGGACGGCGCCAAGATCACCCACAGCATCATTGCGCCGATCACTGCGTGTAGTACCGCTGCAGGCCACAAAAGTATCCCGTTCATGCCACCGTACGTGCCAAACGTCACGAGCAGCATCGCGACTCCAACGTTATAGAGGCATAGCCCGGCCCGCGGGGCGAGACGACTATCCTGCCCCTGAGATTCCCATACTGCGACGCCGAGCGATAACAATCCAATCCCCATTACTCGCCCTACAGCAACACCTGTTGAACCCAATCCGTCGCCCAGCAGCAATCTGATCACAAACAACGGCGCCACGAGCAACGCGAGTCCGGTGAGCATCTCGGTGATGGCTGACGCTTTAACAAGGAGTCTGGTGTTCATTGTCTGAGGTTGAGTCATGCCTCTCTCCATTGCCGGTTAGTGAATGCGTCCGCTCTTGATGTTCTTCATAATTTGTTCGAACGGGTTGTAACCTTCCGGCACTGGGACAACGTTGTTTGCCTTCTCGTAGGTGCTATACGCCGCGCGCAGCTCGGCGGCCAACTCGGGCTTCTCTTTTGCGAGGTTATGGACTTCCGAAGGATCGGAGTCTATGTCGTAAAGTTCCCACTCACCCGTGCCCTTGGGGGGGAGATTCTGGGCCAGCTTGTATTTTCCGCGAAAGAGCGCGCTGCTCCCTGCGAGTTCGTAACCGATTGATTCCGTAGCCGTATGGACATTGGCGGTTTTGCCGGTGAGAGTGCTCCAAATGCTCGTGCCGCTGGGCGAGTGGATATCCTTACCCTTATAGGACGTACCGGGATTCTCGACGCCCGCAACATCGAGCAGCGTTGGCACGACGTCCTTCACGAACGCGAACGCGCGAGATTTTGTTCCGGGGGCGATCTGATCGGGAAAGCGGGCGATAAAGGGTACGCGAAGCCCGCCTTCGCTGGAGAATGTCTTGTAATAACTGCCCGGTGTGTTGGCGGCAGCGGCCCAGCCGGGGCCATAGAAGACGAAGGAGCCCTTCTGGCCCATACTCGAGTAGTCGCCTTTGTAGTCCTCCATGTAGGTGAACTCGTAATGTTTCTTGTACCAGGGGCCATATCCCGGCGAGAGCGGCATTTCGCTGGCATCGGCGCCATTGTCGGACAAGAACAGGACCAGTGTATTGTCTGCCTCGCCGATTTTTTCGAGGTAGGCGAGGATCTTGCCGATGTTGGCATCCATGTTGTCCACCATGCCGGCATAGGTCTGCATGCGCCGCGTGTTGTACTTCTTTTCTTCGTCGCCCAGCGACTCCCAGTCCGGGAGCTTCCATCCCGGGTAGCTCGTCTTGGAAAATTCCTGTGCGAGCGTGACGTCCTCGGACACGATGCCGAGTTCTTTCTGTCGTGCCAGGCGGGTGCGACGCAGCTCTTCGAAGCCGTCATCGTAGACACCGTTGTACTTGTCGATATACTCCCGCGGTGCCTGGTGGGGCCAGTGTACGGCCTGGTAGGAGACAAACGCGAAAAACGGTTTTCCGTCCTCGTGGTCGGCTTCGATGTTCTCGATAATACGTTGACTGTAGAAGTCCGTGGAGAAGTAGTTCTCGGTCGGAAGCGTGGTGGGTTTTCCGTTTTCAAAGTAGTGGACCGCCTTGTAGGCCGGCGCGTACGGCTGCTCGATCCAGTTGTCGGCGCCACTCTCCATCAGCGCGAAGGACTTCTCGAAGCCCCGGGCGTGAGGGATCTTTTCCTCGGTATGGCCGAGGTGCCACTTGCCGGCCATGTAAGTGTGGTAGCCGGCGTCACGCAGCAGCGAAGCTATCGTGACGACGCGGTCGTTCAGGTGCCCTTCATAGCCGGGTTTGTCGAATTGGTTCTCCGCCTGGATTTCGAGCATGTTGCCCAGTCCGGCGAGATGATTGTCCACGCCGGTCATGAGCATGGTCCGCGTTGGTGAACAGGCCGCACCCACGTGGAAATTTGTGAAACGAATTCCGTCCCGTGCCAGGCCATCGATATTCGGCGTCTGGATCTCGCTCCCGAAGGCGCCGATGTCGCCGTACCCCATGTCATCTGCCAGAAAGATAATGATGTTCGGGCGGTCATCCTGGTGCTGTCTGGTATCTGCTTGTTTGCTGACTAATTGCTTCCGATTGCTGCCTGCTTGCTCCTGACTCTTGTCGGTACAGCCGATTGACAGGAGCAGCAGCGATGCCGAGATGCTGAATGCGAGAAGAGCTTTGTCAATGTGTGTTCTCATGGATTTCATCATTATCTTGGTTAGTCTTTTGTAAGGAACTCGTCTGACAGGACAATAGTTCTCATTGACTTCGGCGACGGCCTGGGAGACCGGCGGTGGCAATGGTTGTTTTAGGTGTTATTAGTTTTTCCTTTTTGATTCATTTGCGTTGATGGAGCATATTCATTTTTCACTTTACCCCTAAATCCTGCAAATAGCGGTGTACGTAGATGCGGCGCGCTAAGTAACCTGAACTCATTTGTCATGTATATATACCCAGCATGATATAGACAAGTCCCATCGGGGACATTACGATGCGACGCTGAATAAACACGGATATCCGTTACTGCTGCATTGTCGTCTACCAAAGGGACCATTGATGGCCACATATTATAGCTCGATTTTGCGCTCAGGATTCTGGACTATATCGTTGCTGCTTCTGCTTTCCACGCTTTCTTCCCAAAGCGTGGAAGCCCAGGACAACCCATCTGCCTCGGGCCCAGTACCGATCGAGGTAGGCATTCGCCTGCACCAAATCGTGGAGATCAACCAGAAGAAGAAAAATTTCACAGCGGTGATTGCTCTTAAGGCGAGATGGAAAGATCCCTTTCTCGCCTATGATCCCAGTGAGAACAATGGTCTCATGGCGATGAACAAAACAGCCTTTAAGGCACTGACGTTGAAGAAGGGGACCCTTTTCCCTGCCGCGGTAATTTACAACCAGCAAGGCAGGCAGCAATCACAAAACCACCTGATATCGATTGCACCCGATGGTGAAGTCAATTTCCTGGAGCGTGCCACCGTGGTATTGCAGGCAACTAATTTCGACTTCAGGCTCTTCCCGATAGACACCCAGTCATTTGAAATACATCTTGACAGCCTGTTTCCGGAGGACCGATTCGTCTTCAAAGAGTTGGAGGGTTACTCAACGATGGAGGGCAAGCTGGGCGAGGAGGAATGGGTAGTCACCGGGTTCTCGACCAGAATCACCCGCAGCACAGACACTACCGGCCTACCAAGTTCACGCTTTACCCTGGCCTTTACGGCCAAACGGCATTTTGTTTACTACATCATGAAGATTTTTATCCCACTAGCACTGATCATCATCGTGTCCTGGTTTACCTTCTTTCTGAAGGATTACAGCAAACGCATCGATCTTGCCGGGGCGAATCTGTTACTCTTCATCGCGTTTAACTTCACCATCTCCAACGAACTGCCAAAACTCGGGTACATCACTTTTCTGGATGCCGTCCTGGCATCGACCTTTATCATCACCGTTATCGTGGTTCTGATCAATGTACAGCTGAAACGGCTGCAAAATCTGGAGCGGGGAGCGCTTGCGGAATCCATCGACCGATACGCGCTGTGGACATATCCGCTGATCTACTTAGTCGGCGTCATTTTCACTGTTACCACTTTTTTCTTGGAGATTTAGACAGACAATACAGCTCTCCATAAAGTACATTGAAAACAGCCGGGCATAGGCTAGCGGGTGAGGAGGAGGATGGCAAGGATGTAATTAGCAACAGACGGTGTGCCCAAGTTTGGTCAGTTCTCTTCCCCAATAGTGGGCACTGGCACAGGCCTCCATGCCCACCTAAGCAGTGGCGGCAAGTTAACAAAGTGTGCCAGCATCTGACGCCGCTTGAGCATCTTCTTTGTCACGACTTTGCCGTCTTGGTCACTACACACCAGATGAAATACATTCTTTGCCAAGTCCACTCCAATTGTCGTAATCTTGTTCATGTCTCCTCCCCTCTTTTTCGATGGTTGTTGTGAATCTCCATCATGGCGCACTACGACGCCGATGTAGAGTGGGAGGAGACCATTACTCGGCAGGGCTGCCGGGATCCAGTGCCATGGACGGTAACCTCCGCAACATTCAAGTAACCAACTATGATGACCAGGTTACTTTGCGGTGTAGCCTCGACCCTCCAAACAGGCTTTATAGGCACGATTAAAGGAAAGGCATCACATGTCTCCGAACAGGGAGATGTGATGCCGGATCATCTGTCACGACCCAGTAGCAAGATCTCGACACGACGGTTTTCCGCCCGTCCTTCCTCTGTCTTATTACTGGCAATCGGCATCTTTTCGCCCATACCCTTCACCAACACATTACTCACATCCATACCGGTTTTTACCAGGTAGTCAAACACACTCTGTGCTCGTTGCTCGGAAAGCTCCTGGTTATAATCATCATCACCCACATCGTCGGTATGGCCAATGATCTCAATATAGCTGGCTCGTTTCAGCTGTTCCCTCGCGGTATTACGTTGTTTCTCAATCACCTGCTTACCCTGTTCGGTAAGCTCACCGCTCCTGCGCGGAAACAGCGCCACGCTGGGGAAGCGCATGGCGTCAAAAGCCCGTATCTCACCGATCACGATTACCTCCACACGTCGGTTCTCCTTCTGGCCTTCAGGGGTATCATTTGAGGCGATGGGATCGCTTTCCCCTCTGCCCACTACCCGCAGCTTTTCGGCCAGTGCGTCGGTATTGACCAGGTAATCACGCACCGCCTCTGCACGTCGTAAGGAGAGGCCCTGGTTATACTTGGCATCACCCGTGCTGTCGGTATGGCCAATGATGATACCTGCATAGGCTTCTGCCAACTCAGGCATCAAGGTCTCACGGTAGGCTTCGATGGTATTTTTACCCTCGGCAGTCAGCTCGGCACTGTCAAAGGCAAACATGGCGGTGGAAGGCATTTCTATCTCTGTGAGTATGCCCGAGGACTCACCACGTATAGTTTCTACCTTGGCATCCACGGTCACCCCATCACAACCGACGATGGTAGCCATCTCCGGTTTCCATGTACCTGTATGGATACATTCACCCGAACCACTGCGGACGATATTGCCCAGGGAGTCTTGCAAATACCCAGGCGTCGCATCACGAGCTTGGGCATAACTTGTGGCCAGAAGTGTGGTTACTGCTCCCAACAGAGCGGAACGAATTAACAGTTTGGTATTCATGATATTCTCCTTTACTTATTGACTCACTGTTGTTTAAAGAACCCTATCCCTCATGAGGATGTCACAAAAAGCCCCCGGCTTTGCCGGGAGGATACTTATTCTGGAAATAGGCTTTGTCTCTTTTTTGCGCAGCATCGCCTATCTTTAAAATCAAAAACATCAAAAAACGGACAAATCAACCCACCCCCTCCGGCTATTCAACCAATTCCGGATCTCATTGCCAAAGTTGTCGATGTGCACCATGCATCCTTTGGCCGAACATGTATTTTTTGGGGGATATTCCGAATTCGCGGTCAAACAGCCTCCGATGCGTGCGTTCCATAGTGTTTATGGCTGCAGAAAGACTTCTCACATTCAAGGGTTCATTCTCGTGGTCTCCTATGAATTCGAGTGCACGTTAGAGCATGCGGTTTCGTGCGGCTGCCTTCGGTTCTTTGCGTTTCGAGCCTTCCTGTTGAAGCGAGCCAAATACGCTTTCCAACACTTGCGATTCGATTGATTGAACAGGATTATGCTGGCACGACAAATCGGATGGGTCATGAGCAAAAGTGGAAAGGTGTCGCGCCAGGCTCCTCAAATGTGCGGTAACCTCTGGAGGCATAGAATTCATCTGCCCCCCATATGCTATCACATCAATCCGCCCGGCAAATCAGTTGCTTGCCCTGCCGGACGTGAGCTTATCCATCACCTTGCTGAGACTGAAGGATCCAGGCTTTTGACGCGGCGGAAACTCCTTGAAAGATTGCAGCCATTTACTCACGAAGATTTGGGACGGCGCCAGCGCGAACATCCGTTCAGCCCGCCATTTCGCGTAGCCAATACTTTCATGTTCGGCGCGTTCGAAGGGGTCAGAGCGCAAGTTCAACAGTTTTGGAAACCGGAGCGTGACAAAGGGGTCCTGCCACACATCGAAACCGTGGGCACGTTGCTCCATGAACACGACTTTCCAATTGTTATAGCGCAGCGCAGCGATATTTCCATCGTCGGTCCAGTAGAGGAACTCCTTGCGGGGACCACTGGAGTCTTCGCCCTTGAAGAGAGGAAGCAGATTGTAACCGTCGAGATGGGCCTTGTAGGTTCGATCGTTCGCTTTCACGCCGCCTGATTTGAGCCTCTCCTTGATATCGGGCTCGCCAGCAGCAGCCAACAGCGTTGGCAGCATGTCCTCGTGTGCGAAGATATCGTTGTAGGTGGTCCCGGGTTTGATGACGCCGGGCCAGCGGATGACTGTCGGCACGCGATAGCCACCTTCCCAGTTCGTATTCTTCTCACCACGGAACGGTGTCGTACCGCCGTCAGGCCACGTCATGACCTCCGCACCGTTATCGGTGGAGTACATGACGATCGTGTTGTCCGTGATTCCCAATTCGTCGAGCTTGGCAAGGAGCTGTCCAACATGCCCGTCGTGCTCCACCATGCCGTCAGGGTAGGTGCCAAGTCCCGTTACTCCCTGTGACTCGGCCTTGAGCCGGGTCCAGAGGTGCATTCGGGTCGAGTTCCACCACACGAAGAACGGCTTGTTTGCCGCGTGTGCGCGGTCGATGAAGTCGAGGGCGGCATCCGTGGTTTCGCTGTCCACCGTTTCCATGCGCTTCTTCGTCAATGGGCCGGTGTCCTCGATCTTGCCGTCGGCGGTGGAGTGGATCACGCCACGCGGGCCGAACTTCTTCCTAAACTCGGGATCTTTCGGGTAGTCGGCGTTTTCCGGCTCATCCTCGGCATTGAGGTGGTAGAGATTTCCGAAAAACTCATCGAAGCCGTGATTGGTCGGCAAGTGCTTATCGAGATCACCCAAGTGGTTCTTGCCGAACTGCCCCGTCATGTAACCGCGGTTTTTTAGTAAACCGGCAATGGTAGGGTCTTCTACCGGCATCCCTTCTTTTGCACCGGGTATGCCAACCTTGGTAAGACCGGTGCGGATTGGCGATTGACCGGTGATAAACGCAGCGCGGCCGGCAGTACAACTCTGCTGTCCATACCAGTCGGTGAACATTGCTCCTTCCTTGGCAATGCGGTCAATGTTGGGCGTCTTGTAACCCATCACACCTTGGTTGTAGGCGCTGACGTTGTACCAGCCGATATCATCGCCCCAGATGACGAGTATGTTGGGTTTCTTGGTTGCGGCCTGGACGCCTGTGCTGGCACAGATCCCCAGCACTACAGCACCGATTGTGCAGCTAAGCGACTGAAACAGCCTCATATCCCCTCCTAATAAACGGCAAAATATTATCCGGTGGTTGCCCCGCAATCCACAAGTTACTATCAATGAGTGCGGGTGCGGGAGTTTAGTAACCGATCGTTGCTTTTCCACTCGGCAACGCAGTGCGGTCCAAGACAGCGATCTGTTTGGCAGAAGAGTGTACATCCTGGGCATTGACGATCGCGACCGCACCACCGCTGATCGCAAGGAACAACGCAAGTGTGGACTGAAGGAGCGGGTATGCTCTCATTGTGTATATTCCCTACAAAATGGGGCGTGAATTCCAAGGATGCTTTTTTTCAGCTTGTGCACAGCATCGCCTATTCTTAAAATCACAAACATCAAAAAACGGACAATTTGGCTCACTAACGCCTATGAGCGAAGAAATTTTGCCAAGACTGCTTTTATCACAACGATTCACGAGTTTTGAGGAACTCGCGGCGTTGGCCGTCGCTTGGGATCTGGACTTTCGTCAAATCAGCAAATCCAACTCCGCCAGCCACCTTGAGCAGATACAGGCGGGAAACATACTATTTTCGCACCTCTCCTGCGGTTGTTTCGCGACACATGCCGGAGAAACCCCAAAAAACATGTGCACCATCAGCCTGCCTGATGCAGGATGTCCAGACTTCCGTTTTTTTGGTCGTCTAATCGATCGGCCAGAGCTGATCGTTTCCCCGGCGGGTCAAGAGTTCAACGTCTTTACTAGACCCGGGTATGGGATATCGACCTTCAGCATTTCTAACACGGTTTTCGATAAGTACTGCGAGACTAATTTTGACTGCCCTGCCGATAAGATATTGGAATCCGGGGGAGGGGTAATTCCCATAGGTCCGGAAGTGACCGCAAATTTAAGAGCCATGGCTCGACAGCTGTCGACTCTGGCTCGGGCCCCATCCGATTTGTCGTGCCAGTTCAATCCTGTTCATTCCTTCGAATCTCAAGTGCTGGAAAGCCTGTGCGACTCGCTCCAGCGGGAAGAACCGACACGAAAAGAACCTGGCGCGGCAGTGCGAAACCGCATGCTCAAGCGTGCACTGGAATTCATCGGCGACAACGAGAATGAACCCTTGAATGTCAGGGATCTATCTGCGACCGTAGCCACTTCGGAACGCACTCTCCGGAGGTTGTTTAATCGTGAATTCGGTGTATCTCCGAAAAAATACCTGTTTGGCCACAGGATGTATGGTGCACATCGACAACTTTGGCAATCGAGCCCATCCGAAACGCGCATAGTTGACGTGGCAAATGTGTGGGGGTTTTGGCACATGGGGCAGTTCGCAAGAGACTACCGGGGCTTTTTCGGCGAGCTACCTTCTGAAACGTTGAACGGGTCCAGCACAACTCGGTCCGTCTGAATGCCTGCTTTGGCCGACTGCTGTCGGATTGCCGCCGTTGACCACCCTAACGAGGTGTCCGACTGGATTAGACCACTACACATCCTACAGATACCTATCTACCCAACAGTCCTTTGGCGCCCTTTAGGATATTTTTCACCCCGCCTTTGATAACGGAATCTTCCTTTTCCTGTTCCTCCGAACCGCCCTGGCTGGTCTTGCCGGGTTCCGCCGCCTGGGTGATCTTGCTGCCGAGCCGAGCGCGGTAAGACAGAGGGTCTCATCCCGAGTGGCTGAGGCGAAAAGACTTTGACCAAGATATGAGGCCCCACCGGTCGCCACGGCTGCGCCTATGGTGACGCCCAATTTTGACTTGGATATCGCCACGGATCAAGGGGATCAACTTGACCTCGAGCTCCAGCCGGTTCGCCGCGAGCATATTCGGACGCGATCCCCGGGAGGCATTGGCGAATCATGCGCTTTGAACGACCACTATCGGCGATAGTGATACCTTGAGCTCCAGATCGCCCTCGAGCACTAGCTCTCGACCGGTCGCCTTCTTTACCTGTTCTGCGATCAGGCCCTTGTATTGATTGATATCGATGAAACCAACGGCAACCAGGACCGCGCCGATCAGAAAGCCTAATACGAGAAGAACGATCCCTGATATTTTTATTATTTTCACAAGGGGTTGCCTCCTACAGTGCGAACCCTTGATTGATAGTAGCCACCAACGTACCGCTGCGGCTTCGGCCGCAATGTCAGCTCATGGAGATACCATGGGTCGAATGATATTGGTCCGGTCGTTGCGACTGGACCAATGTCAACAGCCCCTAATAGACCTTCAAGTATAGAAAAATCCCTGCCATTCTGAGATCGAACGAGCCGATAAATCCGTCATCTTCGGCTTCGAGGTCGAAGTTGAACGCACTCAGCCCGCCGCCAAAGCCAACATGCTTAAACGTGCGGTGCTCGAGCAGTAGAGAGGTATCGCTCCAGAAGCCCTTATAATCACCTATATCCAGGGCAAAGACCTGCCACCGCCCCAGCACGTCAAACTTAGGCGTGATGGAATACCGAAGATGCGCCCCCACCATGGGTAAGGGCGCGAATGTATCCGTTGATTCCTCGATGTCCCCTTCGTCGGTACTTAAACCAATGTCAACATCCGTAAAGTGTGCGCCAAGACTCACCCCCAATTCGACCTTGTCGACGTTGTAGAACGAGTACTGGTAACTCGCTTGAAAGCTCTGTATATCGAAAAAGCTGTTGATCTTTGCATTGAAGGGGAAGGTCACATTGCCGAATTTGATTTCTCTGTCAATAACCTTGGTACCACTGCGGTTAAACTCATACCAGCCAAGGTTGATGCGGTGATGTTTATTGAAGCGATAATAGCCATCGATTCTCGGTACGGTGTCTGAGGTATCCATATCGAGGTCTCGATCGAAATCGATGGAGGTGCCGAGAATGCCATTTTTTTGATCGAGCCGAACCTCACTCTCGGCGTCAAGCACAAAAAATGCCCCTGCTCGTACCTTCCAGCGATCGAACGGGCGACTCCCCTCACCGCCCTCGGCTAAAGCCGGCGAGAAGGCGCTCATGGCGAATATTAACAATCCAAGCAACATCCGATTCATCGTATAGCTCCTTATTCGTGTTTTCTTCTGATGCATGTCGCGACTCCTTAGTCCATCGTTTAAAAGACCAAGCCTTGAGAGTGTCTCTGGTCAAACCGGGGACTTATGCTGTCAATGAATTACCCGCTGTTGTACATTGTGTAGGAAAATAGGCAATGAGTATAATCATTGCCTAAGCCCCTTTCAGATGTATAGTGATTACAAATGCAATTGGTTTCAGTATACCGCAGGGGGATTGTCAATCTACAATTCCCGAAAAAAAATCCAGGGATATACCCAACGATGAATGATTCAAGAATTCAAACCGCCCCCAGCTGTAGGGACGACCACGATCCGGCTTCACTCCCCGTGCAGCTTGCGCTAGCGCGTATCGAATCGGCCCTGAATCCCATCCGCGGATTCGAGAAGGTCGCTACCCGCAGCGCCCTGGGCCGGGTGCTTGCCCAGGACGTATCTTCCACTCTGGATGTGCCGGGCCACACCAATTCCGCCATGGACGGATACGCCATTAACGGCGAACAAATCCCCTCTAAGGGTACTCGTGAGTTGAAGGTCATCGGCACCTCCTGGGCCGGCCGGCCCTACCGGGACGAGATCGCTGCAGATACCTGTGTGCGAATCATGACCGGCGCCGTGATGGCCCCGGGTACCGATACCGTGATCATGCAAGAACACGTCGAGCTCCAAGGCGAACACATCCGTTTTGATGCCAGCCACAAGCCGGGTCAAAACGTACGTCAGGCCGGTGAGGATATCGCCAAGGGAAAGGTGGTATTAACCAAAGGCAAACGTATAAGCCCTGCAGATATCGGCTTGCTGGCCTCCCTCGGGACGGGAGAAGTGCTGGTGCACCGTCGCCTGAGAGTGGCCTTTTTTTCTACTGGTGACGAGCTGCGCGCCATCGGAGAGCCCCTGGAAGAGGGCATGATCTATGACAGTAACCGCTACACCCTCTATGGCATGCTCACCCGGCTAGGCGCCGATGTCATCGATATGGGCGTGATCAAAGACGTTCGCGAGGACACCTTCGAGGCCTTTGCCGAAGCGGCCAACTGCGCTGATGTCATCATCACCTCTGGGGGGGTGTCGGTCGGAGAGGCCGATTATGTAAAAGAGACCCTGGACAAGGTGGGCAAGGTCAATTTCTGGAAGGTCGCCATGAAACCTGGCCGTCCACTCGCCTTTGGCCGTGTCAAAGATGCCTATTTTTTCGGACTGCCGGGTAATCCGGTCTCGGTAATGATTACTTTTTATATCTTTGTGCAGCCTGCACTGCGCAAACTCTCAGGAGAATCAAAGACAGAAAACCTGACCCTCAATGCCCCCTGCATATCGACCCTACGCAAACGGCCTGGAAGGGTGGAATTTCAACGCGGCATTCTAGAACGAAATGACAAGGGCCAATACCAGGTGCGCAAGACAGGACCGCAGGGCTCGGGGATCCTGCATTCGATGACCGAAGCCAACTGCCTGATCATCTTGCCACTGGAAAGCACTGGGGTGGAACCGGGCACCGAGGTTGAAGTAGTACCCTTTCAGGGACTGGTATAGTAAGCTGCTATAAAACCTCTCAGTTGGCACGGATACGGTACATTCTTTCAACCGCCAAACACTAGATATAGTGATAACTCAGCGAAATTGCTCGACCCATCCAAAAAACATAACCAATTAACAAAAATAGCATTAGGAAGGCGAACGAAATAACTTCCCTAACTGGCGCCGCATGATCGTTTGTATTCAAGGCGTGACAACAGGCGCATAGCCCCAGCTATGTAACTGTTGTCACAACGCCGAATACGAGCGATAAGGCAAGTCAGATAGGGAAGTTATTTCGGTAGCATTCCTTAGGTATATATATATCCCAGTAACGACTCACTATAGACATCCTGAATCAGGAGGAGATCGCCATGTCCAAATCGACAGTGACCGTCATCGATAACAGAACGGGTAAATCTGTTGATCTGCCCATTAAAGATCCCACGCTGGGCATATCCGTCGTGGATATCGGTAGGCTGTTCAAAGAAATTGGCTATTTCACCTACGATCCGGGTTTTGTAGTTACCGCCAGTTGCAAAAGCGCTATCACCTATCTCGACGGCTCCAAAGGCGAGTTATCGTATAGGGGCTACCCCATCGAGCAACTCGCCAAGCATTGCAGTTTCTTGGAAGTCTGCTACCTATTGCTGTACAGCGAACTGCCCAACACGCGACAATTATCAGAGTTTGAGTACATCATCTCTCACCATACGATGCTCAATAAAAGTCTGCGTAAATTCTTCGACGGTTTTAATTACGATGCCCATCCGATGGCCATGATGACTGGGGTTATCGGCTCGCTGTCAGCTTTTTACCACGATACCTTAGACATCAACGATCCTGAACAGCGCATAATCACGGCGCACCGGTTGATCGCGAAAATGCCCACCATTGCTGCGGCATGCTATAAGCACAATGTCGGTCAGCCGAGCATATATCCCCAGAATGATCTCAGCTATTGCGGCAATCTGTTGCACATGATGTTCAGTGTGCCGTGCGAAGGGTATGAAGTCGATCCTGTCGCTGAAAAGGCTCTTGATTTGCTGTTCATTTTACATGCGGATCATGAGCAGAACGCCTCCACTTCCACCGTGCGCCTCGCAGGCTCTTCCGAGGCGAATCCCTACACCGCAATTGCCGCCGGTGTTGCCTCACTGTGGGGACCGGCCCACGGCGGCGCTAATGAAGCAGTGTTAAACATGCTAGATCAGATTGGCGACGTTTCAAATATCGATAAATATGTCGCTAAGGCAAAAGATAAAAATGATCCGTTCAGGCTAATGGGCTTCGGCCACCGAGTGTACCGCAACTTCGATCCACGTGCCAAACTGATCAAGAAGGCTTGCCATCTGGTGCTTGAGAAATATGGCAATGATCCACGTATGGAACTCGCTGTGCGTTTGGAAGAAATCGCCCTCAATGATGAATACTTCATTGAGCGTAAGCTCTATCCGAATGTGGATTTTTATTCTGGAATTACTTATAAGGCTTTGGGTATTCCAGTGAACATGTTCACGGTGATGTTTGCAGTTGCCCGCACGGTGGGCTGGATCACCCACTGGTTAGAAATGGTTTCCGATCCGAAAGGCTTTAAGATTGGTCGCCCGCGTCAGCTTTACATAGGTATGGAACAGCGCGATGTGCTGCCCGTAGCCGAACGCAGTTAACCCGGGGTATTTCGTTCCACCCAGCGGGGCTGTCCCGATGCCAAGGTTTCCTTCTTCCAGAAAGGGGCCTTAGACTTCAGATCCTCCATGATGTAACGGTTGGCCTCATAGGCCGCGGCCCGATGCGCGGCCCAGACAACCACCAAGACAATGGGATCATTGGGGTGCACCTTGCCGCTGCGGTGGACGATCAAGATATCCTGGATATCCCATTTTTCCATGGCCCGGGCGGCTATGGCCTGCAGGTGTTTTTCCGTCATCCCGGGATAATGTTCCAGTGTCATGCTGAGCACGCGGTCACCTTCGTTGAAATCGCGCATAGTCCCTATGAATACCGTCGTGGCACCGTAATTACCCTTCAACTCGGAGCGGGAC
>JBDLIZ010000074.1:0-14455 GCA_039714615.1 Pseudomonadota bacterium
AAGACTGCTCCACCGGGGTGGTCAATGTGAAAAATCAGTGGTGGTTCACCCAGATTTATTCTGGGAAACTGCCGGTGAGATAATCTGAGAGACAACACTGCTTGTTGAACATAACAGGCATTGAACGGGCCGACGGTCCGAGAAGAAGGGGGTCACGTCTAACTCGCTATCATTTCATGATAGGCCACCCTTCGCTTTTCCTATTTCCGTTTGACCAATGATTTCACGACATGATCCGCTCACATTGTTATGTCCCCGCTCGAATTCATGCAACGCCTGGGCGCCTGTCTCGCGTCAATTACTTTGTCGAACCCAGAAAACCCAGCGGCGACGGAAATAAATATGCTCGAGTTGAAAAGAAATAGACGCATCGCTTTATTCGCCCTAACCATATTGTGCCTCCAGTAGGTCCAGGTCTTGGTATCGCTTCTTGAGTTGTTTTATCGGAATTCTCGTTTCCCCTGTTTCCGTGAAGTGCTTGTAGCCAAGTAACACATCATGAGCGAGTCGGCGCATCTTGCCGGCTATCAAAGGTGTAAGGACGGCAGGTTTTGCCTTGTATTCAAAGTCGATTGCCAAAGTCGTGTGTGTTGGCGTACTGCTCAAGATAGTGAATCTAAACAGCATTTTCTGAATAGGAAAGTTTTTCCATTCATAGACCTCATATTGGTAGGACTTCCCATCGTCGTATTCCACAATGCGTTCTTTCAGAGTGATATTCAGTCCCATGTCAACGATGTTGCAGACGCGTTCACACCCCAGAGAAGCCGTATTCTCGCTGCCGTCCACTCTGTGCGACTCGACCACGCCCGCATGAAATTTCGACACATCCCCGTACTGAGATAGAATCTTCCACATCCTGTCGGAGGTCGTACGTATCGGTATTTCGCAATGTATATGTTTCGCTTTCATTGATTTTTCCTCTAAAAAGATTCAACTAATGATCGTGTGGCTGCTTGGAGTGCTTCGTCATTGCGCTACGGGTGGATAGAAGACTCCCCGGCCAAGACCCATTCGATGAGTCTTGCCGATCAACCGATTGGGATGTCATTTCCGCGTCGGTGGCTTCACTCCCATCGTTGAAGTGCTGGACCGTGAATCCCGCCACTCCAAATGCTGCGAATAACGCAAGGCCGATACCGATACTGAAAAACCCGCGTTGATCAGATAGTCTAAATTGATGGCTCATGTTTCGCTTCCTCTCACGTAACCTGTCCGTGCCGGCTGACTTTCAGCTGCAAGATGTACAAATCGAAGATCAAAGCCTAAGATATGCGTTCACGCATGTCTATTGTGATATACGCATATATCAGATGCATTTTTGCATAATCTAGATTGGGATCATGTTCGCCACTTCCTCGAAGTAGTACGTTCGGGTTCGGTCACTCAGGCAGCGCAGCGGTTGGGAGTCAATCAAACTACAGTGTCCCGCCGCATCACCGCACTTGAAGCCCATTTAGGAAAGCAGCTGTTTGAACGCTATAAATGCTGCCAGGTTTAATGTTGCGGTGTACGATACCGCACTTTGTTCAGGGCTTCAGCCATTGGAATTGCAGATTCCAGAAAGCTAAGCGTCGTCATGCCGCCGGTGCCCAGTCGAGACGCCAGGAACTGTCCTCCCGGGTCCTCAAGAATGAGCACCGTTCTTCCATTGATCTGCTCGAGCTCCAAAGGGCGTAAGACGGCATCCCCGGAGAGCCTGTTTATCAAGTTGTATTCTCGCTCCAAGAGTCCCGGTTCCGGCTCGCTAGGGTCCGGGTCTATCCGGGTTTTCAGCAATACCGGTTTTCGGTCTCGCAGACGGATTGCACGGTACCCCGTGTGCTGAGCGTCTCGGGTGAGCTCCTCGCCCATGCTATAACCGGAGAAGTTGTCAAAATAATTAGTCATTGTAAGATTAGCTTTTCACCTCTACCGACCTAAGTTCTCCTAGGAGCCTGTCGGACTTAGGCGATCGTAGCGAGGGAAAGACGGTTTGAGACAGATTTGTCGATCGTTTGAGGCGAATAGCCGTAGCTATTTAACGAAAAGGATCGACAAATCTGTCCAAATCCGGCTTTTCCGCAGTAGATCACCCTAAGTCCGACAGGCTCCTAGTAAAGCATAAAGGTAAAAGAAATGTTCGACTGGAAAAAAATCGTAGTAGCTGTTCTCGTTGGAGGGATTCTAGCTTGCGCAACTATGTCGATTTATGTCTGGCAAGATATGGTGATACTGAACGATAAAGTCACTGAACTTGATAGGGAAATGGAAAATATCAGGTTCAAGGGGGATCTAAAGGGTGAGCAGGGAGACCCCGGATCCATTGGACCGCAGGGCCCAAGGGGTGACCCAGGCCCTATAGGACCACCAGGCCCGAAAGGAGAGTCCTATTCCGTAATAGAGTTCACAAA
The DNA here is from genome assembly GCA_039714615.1 of Pseudomonadota bacterium. Lineage (GTDB taxonomy): Bacteria > Pseudomonadota > Gammaproteobacteria > JAAEPA01 > JAAEPA01 > JAAEPA01. Next base: position 2,394 of record JBDLIZ010000074.1, read on the forward strand.
GTTAAAATCAGAGGTATTAAAGGTAAGAGAATCTAAGGACGGGGTTCAGGTTGACATAAAAGGTGGCATGCATTGGGGGCGTTGGAGGGGAGTAACCTACTGTCCTGATAGTCATTATGTTTGCGGAATAAATCAGCGAGTCGAGGGGCGGCAAGGCAATGGTGATGATACCGCAGTAAATGATTTGCAAATCTACTGTTGTCAGTTTTAGCCTAGAATCCTTGCAGGATCTAGTAAATAATTATTGAGCCGTCTGTTAGTAACTATCGGGTCCCCTCCATAGATTTCTTCGTTTAGGTTGAGAGGGTCTCACATTGCGCGGCGGATCGTAGGAGTACTTTGGATAACCATAAGTTGAATCGGAGGGGTGGGGGTAAGCGGGGAGGTTTGGTTCTGCTGGGAACCTATACCGCTTGGTATCTGCCGGGGTGTTTTGAAATCTTTTCACTGTGGCGTTATCTTGAGGATATCGCGGCGGGTTATAGTAACTTTTACCTGAATCCCAAGGCGTAATGAATGGAGTTTTTGCTCCAGCTGGCTGGGATGCGCGCAGCCTTGCGGTGGGAAGGTTCGATTGCCTTGATGCTTTCTGGTTGGGTCCTCCTATGGACATTGAGTCATCGTTTGTCGGCGGTTCTTTGGCGGGTTTCGTTATGTATTGTAGGGGAATGTCCTGTTGTTGCTCTAACGAACTAAATAAACTGGATTCAAGGATCTCCGGAAGGTATCCAGACGGCACGTATAGATAATCGTTGCTGTTGTCCGAGATTCCTCTCTGGAATGTTGCCGGACCCGGCAATGGATAAGTAGTAGATGACAAAGATTGCTTTTGCTGCGCTGTACCAGGGCTGGTGCCGTTTTGTTCTTCGTTCCCATGGGAAAGGATTGTCAGGAGCCCTACGGCAATCAACCCCAAACAGGTCAGGAGTAGTACCGGCGCTAGGTTGGTTCTCATATCCAGTATTAATCTGAGCGTTATGGGTGTTGATGTGGGTGGGTAGAACCGGATCTGTACCCATCTGCAACGGACAAAGGACTCGAAATCGGTATTAAAACCTAGATCCAGCGAGTGCCGCTCGCCAGGAATCTAGGAGCCTGTCGGACTTAGGTGATCGTAGCGAGGGAAAGACGGTTTGAGGCAGATTTGTCGATCGTTTGAGGCGAATAGCGGTAGCTATTCAACGAAAAGGATCGGGAAATCTGTCCAAATCCGGCTTTTCCGCAGTAGATCGCCCTAAGTCCGACAGGCTCCTAGGGACAATAGCATCTTTGCCATGGTGCGTTCATGCTATCAGGGGGATAAGCCGTGAAAAAAACTTTACAGAGTCGTGCACTTAGGCGGGAGGTTTCAAAACAGCTTCATATGAAAAGGTATGTTCTAGTTTTTTTGTCTTTAATCGGGTTGGTTTTTTCAACCCATGGTAAGGCGATTGAGGTGATGATCACTCCCGATATGGCCTCAGTGGATGTCATTTACGAGGAGCGGCGGATTACCATTCGGCGTAATCAGGATCGAAAAAACAAGGTTAAATCATACTATTCTTATACTTCAAGAAGGTGCCCGCCTTTCTGTATTCAACCGATTTCGGCAGCAGCTGGTGTGCAAACAGTTGGCGAACTCGAGGTGATCGATTATCTGAAAAAGGTTAGCAAGGGAGATCATTCCTTGCTGGTCATCGATGCTCGCACCCCGCAATGGCCACGGCGGGGAATGATTCCCGGCGCCGTGAATATTCCCTGGACGATGCTCGATTTCGAACATTCTGATGCCAAGTCTGTTGCTAGGCTCATGGAAGAAAGGTTGGGGGTGTCCTATAGCGAGGGAGAAATAGACTTTTCCAATGCCAAGACCTTAATTCTATACTGTAACGGGATGTGGTGCGCACAGTCCACTCGTAGCATCAATGCGCTAATGGCGATGGGTTATCCTCCCGAAAGGTTGAAATGGTATCGAGGCGGTATGCAGGCCTGGGAGATGCTGGGCTTGACCACGGTGGAAGCCGGCAAGTAGTATTTAACCTAGATCACTTGCAGGATCTAGGTTTAAGTATGAGTATGTTCGGATAGCACTCGTTTAGGTTGAGCCCAAGGTATTGCCTCGGTGCGTATTACACAACAGGATAAGTCGTCGTTCGATGTCTGCTGATACCATTAGTTTTAAAAAGACGCTTTATATCGATGCCCCGGCGGCCATTGTTTTTGATTTCTGGTCAGATTTCCGGAACTTTCCAAGATTCGTCTGGCTGATCGAAAGGGTCGATATCATCGACGATACGAGATCACGCTGGATCATCAAGGCCCCTCTGGGGAAAAAAGTGGAATTTAAATCGGAAATCAAGGAACTTATCCAGTCTAAATCCATCATCTGGGAATCTCGCCATCACGCCGTTGACAGCGGTGGGGATATCAAATTCACCGAATCCGGTCGGGGTACGCGCGTGCAGCTTCTATTTAGTTATTCAATCAAGGCGCATTGGGTGCACCGATTGGCCAAGGTTATGAATCGTCTGGGCTTCCCTTCCGTCTCCTTTGATGAAGGTCTAAGGAAAATTAAACGGCAAATCGAGCGTGATCAGAGAAGAATCCAGAAGCGCAATCCTCGAAATTCTTTGGGAGTAGGTAACGGCTATAAAACCGACATCAGGTCCTAGTAACCACAATGGATAAATGTGCAGATGGGAGAAAATGGAGTATGGGGAAGATATCAAACCTATCTATCTATATCTCTCGTCGCATCTCTTTTATGGGCTTCATCTGCTTTTTCCACCGAGACAGAAGGATGCCTGAAGTGTCACCGGGATGTCTCAACCGAGACTTCTGTTCATGATGCCCTGAGTTGTAAAGGTTGCCATACAGAAATCGAGGATTTTCCTCACCCAATAGAGACACGATCTCACCAAATCGACGGTCTGCTTTGTCAGCGCTGCCATGGCGATACCGTAACAGCAGTCGGTGGCAGTGCCCATGCTGATGTGGTCTCCTGCCACGATTGCCATGGAGGTGCCCATCAAATCTTTGCCAAGACGGAACGCGATGCCTGGGTATCCTCCTACAGACAGGTCGAGACCTGCGGCCGGTGTCACGATGTGACTCCAGGATTGATCGTGGGCTATGTTGGCGGGGTCCATGGCAATGCGTTGTTCAAGTCGGGGCTGATTAGCGCACCCTCCTGTAGCGATTGTCATGGCAGCCATGATGTCCTGGCCGCTTCGCAATCTGGATCCCGGGTCAGTCCCATGAACATCCCTCGGACCTGCGGCGAGTGCCATGTCTATCTGTTGGATGATTGGACCACCGGCAGTGTCCATGGTCGACGTTGGCAACAGGGAATGGAGGGACCCACATGTACCACCTGCCATCGCTCTCATGGCGTGACATCCCCGACCAGCAAATCCGCTCGGCTGAAATGTCCGCAGACCTGTGGTGGCTGTCATCGGGGGCGGTACAGTACCTATAGGGACAGCTTTCACGGTCAGGCAACGGATCTCGGGTTCAAGACCGCCGCGGTGTGTTCGGACTGCCACACCCCTCATCTCAATCTTCCGGCAAGCGATGTCCAATCCAGCGTACATCCGGATCGTCTGAGACAGACCTGTGGACGATGCCATCGGAACGTGCCTGCGGGTTTCTTGAATCTCAGCATCCATTTTGATCCTACGGACCCGGATCAGAATTTGTTCGTTTATCTCGTCTGGCTGTTCATGACCGCCTTGTTGATCTTGGTGTTCGGGAGCTTCGCAGTGCACAATCTACTGTGGTTGCAGCGTTCACTCGTCGGCGTGATGCGTGGTGAATATAAATATACAGGGTTGGCAGCAAAGCCATCGGTTTATATCAAACGATTCTCAAGACGGGAGGTGGGGATCCATATCGCCGTCATTGGCAGTTTTCTGTTGCTGGCAGTGACCGGTCTCATTCTCAAATTTCATTTCACATCCTGGGCCAGGGTATTGACGAATGTGCTGGGAGGTCTGGAATCCACCCGCTTGCTGCATCGTCTCGGGGCCTTGATCACCTTTGGCTATGCCTCATTGCATCTGCTGGATCTTATTAAAATGGTAATCAGAGACAAAGATTTCAGCATCCTGTGGGGCTGGCGTTCCATGGTGCCCGGGGCGAGGGATTGGCGGGATTTTACTGCTCACCTGCGTTATTTTCTCTATCAGGGGCCACGACCGGCCTTCGACAGGTGGACCTACTGGGAGAAATTCGATTATTTCGCGGTCTTTTGGGGGGTGGTGATCATCGGGGTCTCCGGTCTGCTATTATGGTTTCCAGGGTTTTTTACCGAATTTCTGCCCGGATGGGTACTGAACGCGGCACATTTGATTCACAGCGACGAGGCCCTGCTGGCGGTGGGATTCGTGCTGGTTTTTCATTTATTTCATTCACACCTGCGCCCGGAGAATTTTCCATTGGATCCGGTAATTTTTACCGGTAGCGTACCCCTCGAACGCTTCAAGATGGAGCGCCCAGCAGAGTATCGCCGGCTAGTAAACAGCGGGGCCCTGGAACGCCTGTACATCTCGCCTCCGACGAAATCCCGCCTAATTTTTGCCTACCTATTCGGATTGGCCGGTATGATCATCGGAGTCATGCTGATTGCAGCCATCATGTGGGGCTTTCTTGCTTACTGATCAAGCGTTAAACTTCTACCTAGATCCTGCAAGTGATCGTGCTTATAGAGTGTAATATATTGATTCGTAGAGCGAATTTGAGACCGAGTGGAGAAGTGGCACAGGGAGGTGCCGTTAACGGACCTAAGGATGGAATCCTTGTTGTGATTCCCGAGGGAGCAAATATCGCTATACGGATCAAGAGGTTGTGCTATGTGAGTGCGATCACTTGCAGGATCTAGGTTCTACGTTAAAGGGGCAATACATCTACACCCCAAGGCCTTGTCCCCGATTTTCTAAGACTCTAAATAGCGATTATTAACAAAGGTATATTCTGATGAGTGAAGATTTGAGCTATGAAATTGTTTGTACATCACCGCTAGGGATTGAATTAGAAAAGAATGATTGCGAGGCCTTGGCCAAGATCATCAGTACTCATACTCTGAGTGATGGCGAGGTCTTGTTCACAGAGGGGAGAATAGATGATTCTCTGCATGTCATTATCCGTGGGCACCTGGCCGTCACCCGCAATACAGGGGGTGGGGACTACATCACATTGCATATCCTGAAATCCGGCAATTTCGCTGGCGAGATGGGGTTTGTCGATGGTAAGGAACACAGCGCCACCCTGCGTGCCGTTGGTGAAACCGAGGTCTTCAGCCTGAAGCGCCAGGACTTGGAATCGCTGGTAGAAGGCAACCCCAATCTTATCTACCAGGTGATGCGGGCCATCATCCGCGCGGTACACTCCAATCTGCTACGGATGAATCAACAGTTCGTAGAGATGAACAATTACATCACCAAGGAGCACGGGCGGTACTAAGCCCGGATATTTCATGAATTCGCCAGGGCATGCGTAATTCGTGAATTATCCGGGATAGGTTCGAATAAGCGCTAAACGGCTATCTTTAATGATTCCTGCTGGATGGTGCATGTTCCCAGCAAGTCGAGCAGTTGTCTACCGGGCTCAGTGATCTGATGCTGGGATCCCTTCTGGCTGTGAACTAGCCCCATCCTTGTCAAATCTCTAATAATATTAATGGCATGTCCATCCGAATAGTCGATATTCTGTTCCAGAATGTCTGCTAACAGTCGAACCTGGCGGGTGGAAAGGTTCAGAAACATCCCTCCTGAAAAAGAGATATGTCTGCGGAAAAGACCCCAACTGCCATCGATTTTTTTACTCATGATTCCGTTCTCCTTCAGATGCGATTGATGTCCGTGTGGCTGCGGTACGCCTCTTTAGGTGTCTGAGTGGAGGCGACGTATGGTCAATATAAACGATAAACGGTGCTGTCTTTCGTGGTGCAGTGCTCAGTTTGAGGTTTTGCGGGGATTTTTTATTTGCTGGGTAAGGGGGGATGGGGATTTGTTTGGTCACAGCCAGTCTACTACTCTTCCAGACTTCTTTTTTACTTTCAATCACTTGATATTAAGTGATTACCGTTTTGGTCAAACCCCTTTATGACCTGCGGTTCAGTGCATATTTGGATATTAGTGCGCGGACTGATCCTTGCGACATGTCTAAGTTTGTTCGCCACGAGTGCATCCGCGCAGTACCTCAACCGTGCACTCTACCAAGGGAACGTTGAGGATGGAGTGCGCCGTAACTTCGAGCAGGATACCGAGTACTACCTCGATCGTTTCTCCTTCGTCGATCTGCCGCCGTGGTGGAACGAACGACTCGAGCCGTTCCGTAACAGGTTTTTCGTCGCTGGAGGATCGGTGAGCTCGGCCGACCTCACCCTCGAGGCCCAGCTCAATCTCGCGCTGCCGCTCGGCAAAGGCTTTTCAGCAGGCTTCCACTACCTGGAGTCGGAGAATCAGACGAACCAGTATCAGCGTGTTGCCCCCGCGTTAGAATATCAACTCTCGCCGGCTACATCGGTCTTCGCCATGATCGAGGGAACGGTCGAAAAGGAGGAGGCCGACATGTCGTTTGGCATGAACCTGTTCCACACGGAGCGCGGTCGGACACGGCTCATGTTCACGTTTGTCGATTTCTCGGACGGTAAAGCGCGGGACTTCGAATACACGAAGAATCCCTACGGCTTGAAGGTGTCCGGCGATTACCGGTGGGACGGGGGCAGCGAGATCTACTATGAGGCCGATGCACAGCTGCCTTTCGAGCAGCGCTTGTTGATCGATGACGAGTTGTTCAGCATGTGGCGCGTGATCGCGCTCGGCGAAACGCGCTTTGCCCTGAGCGGGCGCGACAAGCTTGTGGTTGCGGTCTACTTTGAGTTCACGCAGAAGGCGCTGGAGCCCGGCGATATGGACTCGCCGCTGGCCGAGGACTTCGATGGCGACATGGAGCGCATGCGCCTTGAGTGGTGGCGGAAGGTCTCGAATGACTATCAATGGGCGATGGGATTATCGTGGCTGCGATTGCGCAACGAAGGAGCGCGCATCAATGATCCAGCCCAGAATCTCGAAGAGCATCGCAATGAACTCCTTTATGTCGCCCGTGTGCGTATTAGGCTGACCGGTTTCGCGCTCTTTGAGCCGAACATCTGGGCCGGTTATGTCGACTATCAAAACCAGCTCGGCGGGGTGACGGTGAATAAGAGCTTCGACGGTTTCCAAGGTAAGATCGGGTTGCCGCTGGTGTTGCGCTTCAGCAAGGAGGCATTGTTCTCGATCAACCCGACCTTCCAACTCGATCAGCTGTCGTTCGGCGGTGGTTCGGTTCAGTTCCAGGCGAAGTTCTAGTGTCCCTATCGGGGATGGTTGATGGCTATAACTTCACTGAGACCTCCTCTGCCTGTTCCATGATACTGATCGCCTGTTCGAGGTCGATCTGGTCCGGATTTTCGGTTGGTTGTTCATGCAGTTTTGCCAGCAGTTCATCCTGCTCAAGGGTGAACTGCTGGCCGTCTTCGGTCTGAATATAAGCCGCCCATGGGACGAACTTTGTCAACGGGAACAGTTGGCCAGGGCGGGGGGAGATGTCTATATTGAGACCCGAGATGAAAGCCAGGTTTTTCCCCTGGTAACCCGCTTCCTTGATGATGCTCCTGTAGGTCCGGTCAAATTCAGTCTGGGTGTTGGCCTGGGCCGCCGCCAATGCCGGATGCGCTGATGTGATGATATGCGGAAGCGTATGACTAAGGTTTTCCTCCAGATGATTATGTCCCTCCGTTGCGCGCAGGGTATTCCGCTTGAAGCGGAAGAGTTCCGCCGTCAGATGGTCACCAATGGGGATACGCTTGCCGTCCTGCCACAGTGAATCGGAAAGCTCCTCCATGAATGCAAGGTTTAGTCGGTAGGCCTTGGCGATACTGTAAACATGAATGGGATGAGCCAGTTCACCGTCAACCATCTCCACCAGCTTTTCGAGAGATAGAAACAGCCCCTCGTCACGTTTGACGTCCAGCAGCAGATTGTCGATCACGATGGCGGGAGTATGATCCACCAGGGTGAAAAAGACACGGTTTCTGGCGAAGTTGAGTTCACGAACATACCAGTCCAAGACAGCGCAGATTTTTCCGCATGAGGAGGTCTGCGCTTCATCGCCTACTAGTAACCTCCGGTAGAGGCCGAAAGTTTCGGTATCCGGGTCATAACCCACATGGCTGGCCTGGATGATAGCCAGATCCTTGCCGTGGTGTGCTTGGGGGCCGTGCCTGTCTGTTGCTACGACTCCGCCAACCCGGCCGTGATTGAACGGGAATGTCCCGAAATGCTTAGCGATAAGGATGATCGGGTAGCCTTGGCTTTCGTCGGAACAGAATGCCCGGGAGGGCATGATCTTTCCCGCTTCGAATCCCAGGGATTTGCAGTAGTTGTAGAAACGGGGGATGAAAGCGCTGTAGCGCATCATCATGCCCTTGATAAGGAAATTACCCATTGAATATGGCATGCGCTGCTCCTCTTTTACTCCGTCTAGGAGCCTGTAGGATTTGGGTGATCATAGCGAGGTAAAGACGGTTTGATGCCAACCTTATTCTGATCGCTCCCAGTGTCATCATCAACCATTCACAGAATCCAACAGCAGGTCCTTGGCCTGATTGATCTTGGCGGCCAGGTAGGTGGATCCCCCGCGGTCCGGGTGCAGTTTTTGTATCAACCGGCGGTGGGTCTCTATGATTTGCTCACGGCTGGCCTCAGGGGGCAGACCGAGGATATCATAGGCCTCGGTACGCGATATCCTTCCCGACGGCGTTGTGGCGTGAGCATTGGACGCCTGAGCCCGTTCTCGCCAGTCCTCGCCATGGCTTGTGTCGAGATAGGTCTGTAACAAGGCCGTGGACTCTTGGTCCTGGGCTTGGCATTGTGCGTAGAGTTCCAGCAGTTCTTCGATGGACATATCACCGAGCTGCCTGCCTTTGAAGCGGCCCAACAGGACCTCTCCGGACATCTCTCCCGTTTGATGATCCAGCGCCATGCGCAGGTAACGCGATTCCACCTGGGAACGTCCTCCCCCGCTGGGCCCCTGGGCCGCCTTGGCGGTTTGGAACTGACCCACCAGCCGCTGGATCACCGGAAGATAGCCGAGCAGTCCTATCAAGCGGCGAGCGAATGGGAGTAAGACGCCGAACAGGGCGGCCAGCCAATGCAGGCGGCCGGTCATGGCAAGCAGGATCAGACCAATCCCCAGACCTACCGCCGCGAACTGCAACCATACCTTCCGTGGTTGCTGCCGCAGCCAGCGCAAAAGCAGGAAAATAATTATGGCGGCAATTAGAAAAATCAATGCTCGCATGTGTTTATACTCATGATGGATGGGTTTTCAGGAATGCAGAGTGCGTCGAGTTTGTCGTAGAGCAAGGCGGAACACGAAAGCCATAGTTTTTACTATGGTTTTCGTGTTCCAACGCCGCTATACGGCAAAGGCGGCGTGCTAAGTAACCGGAAAACTCATTCGTCATGGGTATGTTCGCCTATCTGATATGTGAGTCGTCTAATGATCTTGCCCTTGCCTAGACTGAAATCCTCCAGGGCTTGTCGTCCCCCCGCGGCATAGACGGCAACGGCGCCAAGCAAGTCCTTGAGTTGCTGAGCACTGCTTGAGTCGAAACGGCAATAGGCCCCTTTGCTCAGGCGGGCGATGTGTTTGAAGGCGCGTTCCGCACCCGGTTCAATACCTTCGTGGAACAGAAATACCGGGACACCGTGAATGCCAAGTTTTGCGGCCAGGTCGCACAATTGGTCGATGTCTTCCTCCATGCAGTCGCCGATAAAAACCAAGGCATCGACCTTGTTTTCCATGGTCTCATGAAGGGTGTGATCGAGAACCTTGTGGATCTGGGTGCGTCCTCCCAGGCAATATACGCCCGTCATGCTGGTCAACAGGCTCTTGGTATCCGACAACCAGGCACTGGCATTGAATTCTCGGTAACCGCGGTAATAACACAGTTGAATATCCAGTCCTCCCAGTGCCGTCGTTTGTGCAAACATCTCGCCCTGTATGTGACAGGCCCGGTCCCAAGTGGGTTCCCTGCTGGCCGTGGCATCCAAGGCGAAGATCAGTCGCCCTCTGCGACCAGAGGGTCTTGGCGCAGCAATAGCTGCCGCCTTCTTTAAAAAGGCGGCTATCTCGGTCGCAGAGGATCTATGCTCTATACTTTTTTTGCGTTCTGACATTTTATTGGGAGGTTTGTGAAAAATGGTTTCATTTTCATACAGGGTTATATCTTATCCTGTTATGCTTAGAATTTTAGTACCTAGGATCTGCAAGTGCTTGTGCAATGAGCGGGGTTCTTGAGGTGATGGCTGTGATAAGATACCTAGATCACTGCAAGTGATCGTGCTTACAGGCTGCAAGGTATTGAAAGATATTCGGTTTGTTAGAGGAGAACCGTGATGATTGAAATAAAAGAACGAGAAACGGGGGCAGTGCTTTGTCGCGTCAATGCAGATACCCTCGCGGGTGCTGATTTGCGCGAGGTCAACCTTGTCAATGCGGATCTGAAGGGGGCCGATTTGAGGCATGCAAATCTCAGTAATGCCGTGCTCAACAATGCTGATCTAAGGAATGCCCGCTTGCAATACGCCAAGCTGGTCAATGCCCAGTTGGTAAATGCTCAACTCAACGGGGCCGATCTGAGTAAGGCCAATTTTAGTAACGGAAACCGCACGCTGGCGGCAAATCTGATGAATGCCGACCTTTCCGAAGCGTCATTAGTCGGTGCGGATTTACGTCATGTCAATCTACAAAAGGCTACGTTAACGGGTGCTGATCTTAGCTATACGCTGCTTCAATCCGCTAATCTTACTCAGGCCAACCTGGAATCCGCCATGGTATGCGATGCGACATTGATCGATACCAATTTGAGTGGCAGTAACATGCAAAATACCGATTTATGCGGTGCCCGCTTAAATAATGCGAACCTGATGAATGCCAATCTCAACGGTTCCCGATTCAGCGGCGAGAAGACCCAGCGCCCCGCGATCCTGACGCGAGCCAACCTGCGCCAAGCGAGTTTAGTCCGTGCCCATCTGGCGCGCACGGTACTGAGAAAGGCCGATCTTTCTCAAACAAATCTGACTGAAGCCGATCTTTCGGATGCATTGCTCGGCGGGGCACGCTTGCGTAATGCCAACGTAACCGGGGCGGATTTCAAAGGTGTTTCCCTGGAAACGACCACCTTGGATTTTGCCAATTTTTCGCAGTCGAAAAATGCCAAGATTCCAGCCTATAAGATCAATGTGCGTTAGACGCTGTTTTAAAACTCCTCAGCTGGCACGATACGGCGTTATAAATCGGTTCGAAATGCTCATTTACTCCCGTGTAAACTGTGCTTTCTCACCGATTTATGCCTGGTCTCGCACTCACCTGAGGAGTTTTAAAACAGTTTCTTAGGCGCATGATTCGTCGATTATTGTAATGAAGCGTCTATAACGACGTTTCAGGGCTGGATTAAGCTGAGGTTCGAATCGTTGCCCGCTCGCCGTTGGAAATGCTTTAGCTTGATTTCCCGCCTGCCAAGCGATGCCCCTGGCCGTGGCCTCGCTTTGTCGCGAACGAATTACCGGCAGGGCGCTGAGATCTGCCAGGCCCTGACACAGCATATCGTAGCGTGAGAGCCCGCCGCTAATACTGAGCTGACGGATTGTAAAGCCATGACGGATTATTTGCTGGAGATTGGCGAATATCAAAAAGGCGATACTCTCCAGTATCGCGGCAGTGCATTGGGCCGGTTTGCTCCGGCATCCCTGCGGTCCTGATCCATGTAAACGGGGAGGGGGGCCGGCTTGCCACCATGGGGAACCCAGTCCTCCCACGGTATTGATAAACAGCGGTGGGTTCTGCCCCCGCGGTGGCTGGGATATTTCCAGTCCCCAGGTCTGTTCTGCCCATTGCAGCGCTGATCCCGCGCCATTGACCGTGCCTTCCAGGGCGTAGCTGCACACGTTGATGGCGCTATCGATGATCCCGCTGAGCAGCCTAGGGTGTGCCACCACCCGCTTACCCGTATCGATCATGACAAACGCGCCGGTACC
>JBDLIZ010000075.1:0-14439 GCA_039714615.1 Pseudomonadota bacterium
CGTGTACTTGCTTCGTGGGATTTTGACACGAGAGCCTTAGCATTGTCTGAGCCTATCAAGGAGGAATGGGATGACAAAGTTAAAAAATTACACTATCTGAATCGTGAGAAAACCTTACAAGGTCTAGTTGCTGAGTTCGGAGAGATTGGGGTCGATCAAAAAATACAGAACTTCACAGACCTTGGTCCAAAACCGTTCTCAGTTATTGCCTTCCATAACCGTTTCTTTGATCAAGTTAGATATGCGTACGTCATGAGCGCATTCTATCCTGCGCTGACTGGAGCATGTGCGTTGGGCGAGCGAATTCTCAATCATCTGATCCTCGCCCTTCGGGAGGACTACAAAGCATCGCCCGAGTATAAGCATGTCTATAGGAAAGACTCCTTTGATGATTGGACCTTAGCTATAAATACACTGGTAGCCTGGGACGTCTTGCTACCAAATCCTGCCAGTAATTTCCAATCCTTGATGCGAATGCGGCATGAGGCGCTGCATTTCCGGCCTGAGACAGACCATGCTGATGGACCACTGGCCCTGGGTGCCATCAAGTGCCTCCAAGAAATCATTGGAGAGCAATTCCCCGGTTACGGCCCCCAGCCTTGGTTTATTACAGATATCCCCGGCGAGGTTTACATTAAAAAAGATTGGGAAACCCATCCATTTATCAGAAAAGTCTATCTGCCTGGCAGTCATTTTGTGGGACCTCGCAACAGGGTTGAGACGGTCACCCCAGTGCTGAAAATTGTCGACTCAGATGACTATGAGAAAGCAGTAGAAATTACCGATGATGAGTTTGTTCGTATGAGGGTTGAATTTAATGGGAATGGGCAGCGCGAATAATATAGGTATCTATTTCCAGGCCTCACGTATTCCGGCTTCCGTACTCTCACGGATCATGTCAAATACACGCGATCGCATTTTCTCTACCGTCCGCTTTCTGAAAGGATTGGCCGGAGTACCCTGCCGGCCAATGGACTTGGAAATAACTCTGGCTAGGGTCTCATCTGACATGGCCGGATTTCTCGGTGTGATCCGCTTCACGCGTATCCATTCAAGTAGATTACCGACCGGTGGTGGAGTTCCGCCACCGCTCGTGCCCTCTTCGACGGCACGAGCATAATTCACTGTTGGGCCAACACTGCGTTCTAGCGGGGAAATGATATGTGTCTGTATCGAGTTGACTAGCCCACTAACCCCCTTCGGGGCCTGGCTACGCTCTTCTTTGTTAACCCTCTCGGCGGCGTTCGATATGCCTTTGTTCAGGTGCTTGCCCATAATCTTCGGCGCACGCCGCAAGGCACGGATCACCTGCTCGTCGTTATACTCGATCTCGATGAATTCACTCATGCCGTACTGTGTTCTAGATTATTGATAATGCAATTCATAAGTCACCTCCGGTGAATTAGAAAAATGGCCGGGAGGGGAGATTCCTTATGTGGTAAGGACCAAGAGGGAGACCTAAGCCCCCTTGGACTCCCGGCCAAAACTTGAAGCTATCGGGCGCTGGCTGAGTAGGCGATAACCGATGTCAGCTGATTTCGAATCGCGGACGGCACCTTGATCACGCTGTACTCTTCGCCGTAGGCCTGCTTTTTGCCGGTGGCGTTGCCGCTACCGTCCGTCATCTCAAATGGGTTGCCTGTGGTGAAGGCCTTGGCCACGGTATAGGTCAACGTCCCGCGCTGACCCATAAGGATGCGCTCGTCGCCCAGGTCAACGCCTGGTGCGTTGGTGCTCCAGGCTGGAATACCTTTTATGGTTTCCAGGTCGCCTTCTGGAGTGGTATCGGTACCGTTTCTTTTCAGGCTCGCAGTAAAGGCCCTTGCGTTGGTGGCCACGTCGTTCATGACAGGACTCATCAGCAGGAAATCTGGCATAACAAATCGGTCATTGCTCAGCATGGCCTTGCGCTCTCCGACTGCACGGAGCACGCCGTTAAGGTGTAAGTCCAGTTCGGTCGAGCCATTATCCAGATCGAATTTCACGACATTGGTGGCATAGTCGTAGCTGATGCCCGCTCACGTAAAGCAAACGATGAACTGAGAGGCCGGAGACACCTTACACCCGTAGAAATAAAGCAGATATGCCAGGGCACCCGCAGGCATTCGAGATACCCTGATCGTGATGAGCTCATGATCATCATGGCGTATCACCATGGCCTACGCGTCAGTGAGATGGTCAACCTGAAGTGGCAACACGTGGATCTGAAGGCCTCTCAGATCACCGTCAATCGATTGAAGCAGGGAATTAACACCACGCACCCCATAACGGACAAGCGTGAAATGATGCTTCTGAGACGCCTCCACAAGGCTCAAGGAAAGCCAACAGGCGGTTACCTCTACCTGAATGAACGTGGCTGCTCTGTATCAGCCAATGGCTTCCAGAAGATGTTTAGCAAGGCATCTGAGCTGGCCACCGGGATCAAGTGGAATTCGCACAGTCTACGCCATGCTTGTGGCACCGCACTGATTAGCAAGGGGCATGATCTCAGGACAGTGCAGGTCTATCTGGGGCACAGGAATATTCAAAATACAACCCAGTACCTCCATGAGAGCTCAAAGCAGTTTGAAAGTATTGAGTGGTAGCGATGGCCGATGAGTTGATAACAGGGGACCTGGTACAGGACTATGAAGCTGTAGCGGGGCCCGTTGCCTTTACACTGTTTCTGGTACTGGGGAAAGACAATTCTCGGGTTGCCAAAATGATGCGTGACGTCATCGATGGAAAGAGGAGGCCAATCACTGATGAAGAGCTCGGCATTATTGTCCCTGACGATGCCGATATTTGAGAGGTGATCAGCCGCCAGTGCATTAACTGCCTGAACCTGATCGAGTCAGCGCCCGAAGCTCTGAGCTGCCTCGCTTTCCCGGAAGGTATCCCGGAGGATATTGTCACCGGGGAGACTGATCATTCTAGACCGTACCCCGGTGACCACGGATTTCTCTACGATCCCATCGAGCCTGATTAGGCTGCTTCCTTCTGCCGAGTATCGATACGTTCCAGCCTCCTGAGATAGTATTCAAACTGTAAAACCGCATCGGAATAGAGAAAGCTGAACATCTCTTTTCCCTGCATCCCGGTAACATCCATGGTTTTATAAAGATTATTTCTTATAGCGCGTAACAGCCGTGGCATACCATCATCCTTACCGGTAGGCACATCAAAATTAACCCTGTTAATGATTGCCTTTTTTCTCCCTCGCCTTACTCTGCTACTCAGTTCGTCAAACATAGATTCCATGCTCTTTATCTCCGTTGCGACTTTTTTATTGCTGCCGTAGAGACCCTTTATGCAGTTTATATTGTGACGTATCGCCAATAACAAGAACTCTTCAGCAGACCCACGAGATCCAATCAAATTATCAAGAAACTTTTCTTTCTTGAATAATCTCTTTATGTTTTTGGCTCCATTTGCGTCCGAATTATTCTGGCCTTTCGTAGTGTTCATAACGCGCTCCTGGTAATAGTGAAAGTAATAAAAACCGAAAGCAGTATAGAACCATTATTTGTTTTTGGCTGTTTTAAAGCTAAGTTTTTTATCATGCGTAGGCGTGCTACAACGCCCGAGTTTACTGGGTTCACAAACAACCATTCATCCCGCTAATAAGAGTTTCAATGCTGTTATCTGTGTAACAGATGCGTAAGTCCACTGACCTGTGTCTTCATCTTCCCGAGCGGGTTGCCTTTATCAACTGCCTTGCGCAGCCGCCTGGTGCTCAGGTGGATGTATACCTTAGTGGAGTTCGCATCCTTGTGACCCATGAGCGTTTGAACTGTTAGAGTGTCGGTCCCAGCCTCCACCAGCTCAGTCCCATAAAGATGGCGTAGTGCATGAGGATGGCAGCATTCCTTTGGGAGCCCTGCCTGTTGTCCCAGGTTGTAAACCATACGTCGAATGCCACTAGTAGATAGACGCCGGAGATCCCCACAGTTATCAAAATTCTTCACCTTTGGGTTTCTTATATTTACGAATAGGACGCGGTCCCCATTGGGTAGGCTACGATCAATCTTATCCAGTTCAGGATGTCCAAGGTAAGCCCGTATAAATAAAAATGATTCATCTGGCAACGGGACGGCACGTTGGTTGTTGCCCTTTTCTACAACACGCAGGTACGCTGATTCTTTTCCGTTCTCATCAGTGTCGTATACCAAGTCGCTCTCATTGAGCCGGGAGACCCCGGACACACGTAAGCCACAGCCCATGAGGACACTTATAATTGCTGCATTCCTGATGCCCGTGAATTCACTGAGCTGAGTTTGCATCAAGAGTGACTCGGCATGCTTTCTGGATATTGAAGAAGGGAGTTTTCTACCGGTTTTTGGATAATGGAGTGAGGATGCAGGATTTGAAGAACAAAGTCCTTTTCGTTGAGACCATTTATAAAATCCCCGTAGAGCTGCAATTGCTATCCGCCGACTGCGGGGTGAAATACCCAGCTCGTGTAGATAAAGCCCCGTGAATAATTCAATATCTTCTGGGGTCGCGTTAAGGATCGACTTCTTTTTAACGGACAGGTATTCGTTGAATCGATTGAGTTGCATAAAATATGTGACAACCGTACCAACAGCTCGCCCCCTGTCTATTTCAAGGTGGCTGAGAAATTGAATGATTAATGGGTCGTTCTGGCTTGCGTGTTGATCCACTCTGGTTTTTCCTCCAGGAAGATGATGTCCAATTCTCCTGATGTATGCTTGATTGCCTGGCACCAACGAGTAAGTGATAAATGATGTATTCCAAAATAGTCCTTGTAGGTTAGGGAGGCACCCTTAACAATTGGCGTTGGTGAATTGAATAATGGCGACGTCCACCATGCGAGAGGGTGTCCACCAATACACCCATCCCTTTTTATGATGAAGCCAGGGTCTCCGTCCCGCAGGCCTGTATACAGCACCGTGAACTCTTCACCAGTTGGCATTCGATAGGCCGCCCCTTCAGTTGGCTCATTTTTCACTGAATTCAAAATACACCTCTCATTTATGTCAATTGGGATAACCTGTGCCCCAAGGTCTTGCCGTATACCCATTTAAAACGCTACGTTGCTACAAGCCAGTAAAGGCGCGGGTTCCAGGGTTTTTAGAACGCTACATGCACGCCATGCGTAGCGTTTTAAAAATACTTGAGATCCAGCAATAGTAAGGTTTGTAGCAACGTAGCGTTTTAAATGGGTGTGTCAGGCAGTAAGTACCGACTAAAGGCATCCTGGAAGGCGGATAACTCGTACCCATATCGATTTATATTTCCCATCCTTATTTGTTTTGACTTGATCTTGTATGGTTTTAGGAGCTTCGCCAGGCTATTTTTCGTCATTGGATTACCACGGCGCCAGTCACACCAGGGCCGGTCCTCCAAAGCCACTAACTCAGCTACTATATCCCTGCGATCACTTGAGGGCACCAAGCAGAAAATCTCTTCGGCATTAACTTATCATCGACTTTCTCAACGCGTGTGACATGGGCTGTCCGCCTCGTATGACCCGCATTTATTATGCCATTCAGTTCATCATTGTCTTTCGCAAAAGTATCTGCTTCGTCAATTAACAGTGTCGGCTGCCATTCCTCAATTGATCTAAATACCGCTGCTGCGCTGATGTTGCTGGTAACCATGGGGCGACACGTGATTCCCTCCAAAACCTCAATCAGCGTTGTTTTTCCGCACCGACGTTCAGGGGACTTTATTTGTAGTTTGGGGAATACGCGAAAAGCGTCAAGGCAAAAGCTTCCAAGCGCCCAAGCTGCTATTGCGGAGGCAGAGCCTTTTTTTGTGATAACGTGATCATCGATGAGCGATGACAGTTCCTTGAGAAGGTCATCACCGTTAACGGGCTCGTCCCACGGATCGAGTCGTTCTACGACATTATCAGCTGCTTCTTCGGCCTCGACATGACGCGCCTTTTCTACCTCTTTATCCAACACCGAGATGCGAACCTTAAGAGCGCTCGCTTCTTTCTCTCGCCTTTGCTCATATTCAAGCGGAGGCAGTTTCGCCAGCTCATCGACCGTGGTTTGTAATGGGACTGGGGCATGCGCAGCGTCTTCAATGCTTGTGATATTAGACCCCATTTATAGCCCCCTTCCCCAAACAGAAGTTCGAGGGGGGGAGGGTATTAATGCGGGTGCAAAATAGGTATATACTGATCATGTCATGGATCTCCATCATGGCTGCCCTCGCCAAAGAGCAATTGCCCACCCCATTTGGGGTGGGCTTTTCCACTATAAAAAAAAGCCAGATACCCCGATCCGGGATACCTGGCTTTTCGCTTTAACTGCGCGTTATGCCTGAAAATAATAATTGCGATCGCCATAGTGCGATCAAATCACGGTCATAATTTAGTGTGCTTCACGCCGCATCAGGCGGCGTGCTATCCCTATGGATTCTAGGCTCTACACCGCACCTGGTTTCTTCTTCGCGCTCGCTAATGTACTCCTGCAGAGCTTTAAGACTTACAAGTCTTCGCTTATTGCCAACGGTGAATGTCTTTAACCGGCCGGCGTTGATTTCCTTGTAAAGGGTGACGTGCGAGAGACCAAGAGTCTTTGCGGCTTCTCTTACAGAAAGGGCCAAACATTGTACGGTCATAAAGGTGCGCCAGTTCACTTAAAGATACTGGTCTATTGTGTACAGATGTTACCGGTTAAGAACCCCCAAAATGTTATTTATAAATTTGGGGGTTTACATTCTGATAAATCTTCTATTTCCTCTTGGAGGAATTCGTTGTGAAATCGTTTGATATCTGAGAAGGGCAGGCCGTATTCCTCTGCAACGGCTGCTATAGCATTATCAAGACTGGCATGGGTGTCCCGGATATTTTCCACCCTACAGGCACATATCAATTTGATGTTATCCTGCCAGCCCGCTAACCATGCTTTCGCGTCCCGCTGATATGCATCGTGACACTTACTGATGGTACTGAAGCTTTTCCCGGTTGCCTCAGCAACCATCTCTTTGGCCTCGTCATATGTCTTGCAATGCAGCCTGGCAATTTCAACCCAAAATGCCCTGTCATGTGGAACACCATAGGTGTCTTTCTCCGGTGAAAGATTTAACACATCGCGTGGGTTTTCCCCCCTAAAAATAGGCGTAATGGCATCAGCAATAAACTCCAGAGTATTTTTATGCAGTTGTCTCCCCATCCTGACATGAAGCAACAGATCGAAAATGTAAAATTCAGCATCTTTTTCAAATATGTTCTTGTTCATCCCCCCGCCTCATTTAGTAGCGCCACGGTTGACGCCATGTGTTCAGGGGCCAGGTGAGCATAGCGTTCAGTCACAGCAATCGTGCTGTGTCCCAGCAGTTCCTTGACGGCATATAAATCAGCGCCGGCCATAACTAACTGGCTTGCGAAATGGTGCCGCAGATCGTGCCAGCGAAATTTGGTTATTTTTGATTTGGCCAATATTCCTGCCCAGCTTTTCTTGACGTTGGCTAATTGCTTACCGTCGCGTGCCGTAAATACCAGGCCGGTTTTATTTGGCTGTCTGTGCCAAGCATCCAGGACATCGGCTGCTTCTGTGTTTAGCGGTATGTGCCGGGTGTGGTGGCTTTTTGCTGTATCACCTGAAACGGTTAATAGCTTGTTTTTCAGGTTCACGTTTTCCCAAGTTAGCGACAGTGCTTCACCACGGCGAATCCCGGTATTCATAGACAGCAATACTAGCGGGGTTAAATAATCCCCATATGGCCCGGTAATTTCCGGCATGACCTCATAGCCGCGTTTTTTTCGCCATGCGTTACCGCTGTCCCTGCTTTTAATCAGCCGATTGTCTCTCGCTGATAGCGCCGCCCGTAGTCGCTTTTCTTCAGTCTTTGAGAGGTAACGGACCACGCCGGTCTTGTCCGTTTTTAGTGGCTTGACAGCCATCAATGGGTTTTCTCCCAGCAGGTTCCATTCCACAGCTTTACTCAGAGCAGCTCGCAGACAGGCCACGTCCCGGTTAATGGTAGAGGCGGCCCGGCCAGCCTTGCGGCGCTTAGTGCGCCATTTTTCGATTAACCAGGGTGTTACTTCATGCAGTTTTTTGTTGCCCAGGTCATCAATGAAATGGGTGCGCAGCCTTTCCATGTCCATCTTGCCGCGTTTCAGGTTTTCCAGCGCCCACGGTTCATATACGTTATCAAGGAAACTTTCCAAGTCATGTGCTTTTGCCTTACGCCGCTTTTCTTCGGGTGTTTCTTCGTCCAGCGTTATTCCGGCTAACATCTTTTTTGCTTTCTCTCGCGCTTCCCCAGGTTCTAAAATTGGAACGACTCCCAGTTTTTCCCGCTTGCCTCGCGCATATTGGCAGTAATACACCTTCCGCCCAGAGGGCAGGACCCGGAGGATAAAGCCGGTTAATTCTGTGTCGCGCACATCGTATGGTTTCTCTTCTTTTTTGAATTTTGGTAAATTTAACTGTGTGATTTTTGCCTGCATGGTTACTCCTGAATCAACGAGCACAGCATGTTGAAGTGTTTTATTCGCCCGATGCTGAAGTGCAAATGAAGTGCACCATGAGGTTATACACTTTTACAGCAATTTACCACGATTAACATAAGGCCATGAAAGTAAAGGTATAAAAAGGGTAAGCCATTGAATGAAAAAGCTAAAAAACCGCATTCATAATGCTGGGGTCGGTGGTTCAAGTCCACCCGTAGCTACCATATTTTTCAATAAGTTATCTTAGAAGTCGCGAGTGAGGCTTTCCGCTGGGCTACCGGTGGGCTACCTTGTGGTCTCTGTTTGCTCCTTCCATTCGTCCCTTACCCTCTGAATGGATGAGCGTGTCCGGAACCGTTCCCAATGTCACATTTTAATGATTGGTACAAAAGATTTAGCTCCAAATGGGAGTACAAGAAGGCCCTTGAAAAACTCAAGGAATCGTTCATGGATGAGAGTCCTGAACAGTTCCCTCGCCTCAAAAAGGTTGTTCTGCACGCTTGTTACTATGCTGCTACCTATGATCCGGAAAAAGACACTGCCTGGTTAAAACGGAAACATTTTCGGGAATGCAATAAGCGTATTACCAAAATCCGAAGCGCAGTTGAGTCTATTCGACAATTCAATGTCGAGTGTCCTGAGATAGGCAAGATTGCTGCTGCAGATGCTTTGAGTAGCAAACTCATTGAGTTACGTTGCATCCTAGAATCGCCATCCAAGCCCCTTGAAGATACTTTTGACCAAGTCATAGAAACATATTCATCAGAGTTGCTGAAGGCAAACAATGAGAAAGAACTACGGTCGCCTTTCGATAGATGCAGCACAGCAAACATGCTTTTTTCGAGGGAGCGCCCACACCAAGAACAGCCGAGCCAATTTGCTACCACGGGACTTATGTTCGAGCTTGACGTCATCTTTGGTCGTTGGTCCGCTGATTGTCAGAATGGTGATATAGAAAAGGCTCTACATGCGAGCGTAGGAGATTGGGCAGACCTATCCGATGGCGTAACAAAACCCGAAAAGGGTGGACGCGACTATGATGTCATAGCAGCTTTCGTAAAGGCTGCACTCCCAAATTCACCCATGAATAATCCTTCCGAGGACAGCGTCAGAAGCAGATTGAAAGATCTCTACAAAGCTTCCCCCGTCGTTTATTTGGTTCAGTGGCCTCACTGCCGAAATTTACAGCCTTAATTATACGATAGCTCTCACTTAACTAGAGAGTCCCCGTAACGGCCTGAGAAGCTACTCTACTAGCCTCTTCTTCCCACTGCCTAAGTAATTCTTTTTGCCCAACCTCCTTCGTGGCAGATACTCGCTCGTACTTTCCTTCCATTCACTGCGTGGGAACATGATGCCTGAAATTAGTAGTCGAGATCCCACTCGCATCCCGATTATAAATTAACACACGTAATCGGTAATTAATGGAGTATTACTATGAGTAACAATGTTTTTGCGGACCGTTTAAGTCCAACAGAGACGGCTGAGATCCTAGGGGTTACAGAGGGAACATTGGCTGTCTGGCGTTGCACATCCCGATACCCACTACCGTGGGTTAAGGTAGGCCGAAAGGTCTTCTATCGACAGCGAGACATCAGCAAGTTTATTAGTGAAAACCTGCATGAATCCATTCAACGAGAGGCAAAGACTGTGCGGGGTGGTGAGCGATGAAAACACAAAACGACCCGCACATGGCGGGCCGTGGTGTTATTGCAAGTGTCTTGGCGAGACAGCTCAATAATACAACGACCTACCTTTCTATTCCACTGATCTGCCTGCGGCGGCGCCAAAATCGTCCTGAAGGCGTTGTTTTAAGCGTTGGAACAGGGAGGATGTCATGAATAATGCCATGCTGACCCTTATCGAAAACGCAAACGGTCCTCTTACCAAACGCGGGTATTTGGAAAACGGGAAACTAAAAAAGGACGCAAGTCGTTGCCGCATGTCCCGTGGTGCAGGGACTCGGATTGAGATTACGTGCACGTCCTCAGCGATCACAGAGGTCCTTAACAAGGTTGGGTCGAACCAGGCGCTTATCGTGAACGACAGCACCGCTTACAAGGGCACAATCGGCACGGATCCGCTGCCGCATACCAGTGTATGCTGGGGCGAGATATGTTTTGAGACCAATGGTAGTAAAGGTACTATAACTGCCTTCAATCCGGCCACGATGGAACACATTGCTAATATACCGACTTCACGTAAATACAACCCGTCATCCTTGGGCGGTTTCTTCACTAGCAAACACCCCGGCGCGCCGCACATACTGTCGGATTCGGCTCTCGCCGGCAAGAAGACCCATCGCTACATATACGTAATCGATGTGGAGAAGTTGGAGGTTATCAAGCAGATCGAGGTCGGCGAAGCCGCAGTGCACCCCGAGTTCACGGCCAGAGGCGCACATCTCTTTGTTTCTTCATGGGGCGGCAATAAGGTTGTGGTGTACGACGGCTTCACCTACGAGAAGATAAAAGAGATACCGGCCATCACACCAACCTCCGTACTCAGCTCCAGGAGAGGTGACGAGCATGGCGTATAATATCTCCCTGGCAATCAGTATCGAGACAGTAAAAAGTGCTGCTCATTCATCGCTCTGCTTTTTGCTGCCTGTGATGTGAGGCGTTACGAATGACCGGAATGCGAAGTACGATAGCGCGACGGTGAACGTCCGCCTTCCGTCACGTTGCTGCTGGCACTGAGGACTAAGTGCTGGGTGCTGAGAAATGACGCCCCTATTCACCACCTTACGAACTTCAGTATCCTTTTGGGTGGCAGGCAATTATCCTTAACGAAGATTATTTTACAGAATCAACTGTAAAAATATCGTGTGTAGATCCGCTGAAAGATGCAGAGTTATGGTAACCACGCTGCTAACAAGTTCAAGCCGTTCGCCTTCGGCTCACTGGGACGCAGCAAAGCTGCGCCCCTTAGCTTGGCATTATGCGCAAACCTAATCCCGTAGGTATCTCATGCAATTCGAATTATTGACCAACCGTCCCGATGCGATCCCCATCATAGGCCGGTGGTACAATCAAGAATGGGGTCGTCGACTCCACAACGAAACTGAAGAACAGTCCATCGAGAAACTGAACGAGTACCTGAATACTGACCAAATACCGTTCATCCTCGTTGCAACCGAAGGAGTCGAAGTCATCGGCGCTGCTCAGCTGAAATATCATGAAATGGCCGATATTTTTCCAGAAAAGGAGCATTGGCTGGGGGGCGTGTTCGTTGCTCCCGAGTATCGAGGTAATGGGCTCGGCTCGCGCCTGGCGGAAGAAATAGCTCGTCACGCATCCTTACACGGAGTTCGCACGCTACACTTGCAGACCGAGCAGCTTGATGGTGGACTATACCGTAAGCTGGGTTGGCAACCCGTACAGCGGGTCGATAATCATGGTATGCATGTATTGGTTATGGAAAGGCAGGTTGGCGCATAAAAACTGATAACGAGGCGTGAGGTCTCATTTATCTAACTGTTATGTTTCGGATGGGGGCATCTAAGGAGAAAAATGAATCAATACATTATTACATATTTGGGCGGTGACCAACCTTCCAGTCCTGAAGAAGGGCAGAAGAATTTTGCTAAATATCAAGAGTGGCTCAGTTCTCTAGGTGAAGTTGCTTTAAAGCCAATGGTGCCTTTTAAAAACACGCACACTGTAAATCCAGATGGTTCAGTGGCAGAGGGCAGTTCCGTTAACATGACTGGTCATACAATTATCCAAGCTGGATCAATTGAACAAGCCATTGAATACGCAAAATCGTGCCCATTTTTAGCAATTAATGGTTCGCTTGAGGTTGCCGAGCTTGCTCAAATGTAAGAAACATAAAAGCTGAAAGTGTGCGTACTGATTGCTGTCGTGAACGGCAATAGTTGCTGCGTCCTTGCCGTTTGCTAGACGTCTGGGAAGGGCAACTTGTGGCCGGTGGTGCCCGTTTGTCGTCATCAGAACATGCGGACTTTTAAGCAATGCGAATATCCGGGTTACGGCAGGCAGAAGACCTTCATCGCTCCTGAGTACTATGGTCTCAGCGCTAAGTCCGAAGGGCTGGGTACCAAGAGCAGGCACGTCACACTCAGTTCTTAGTCCTAAGTGCCAAGGTTCGGGTACTAAGAACTCAGCACTTGGTCCCGGTGCGTGGAGCATGTGGACGCAACCACTGACCGCTATTATTCCGATAACGGCATTCACACTGGGAAAAGTCGGTTACATCCTGATCCAGGAGAAGTGCCAGTTGCCCAGCTTCGAAGTAAAGGCCATACAGCACCCCCGTACAAGGTCTATTTTGCATATATACTCATTAATCATGAAATAAAAAAGGACAGGTATATGTACCAGAAATACCCCGTTGTCATCATCATTGGCTGTCTGCTGGGTTGGGACATTGCGGCTGCTGATATTTCCTCCGTGGACAATTCCTGGTGGTGGAGTGATGCTTGGTGGGATGAGAGCCAGATTGAGGTGCCGGATAATTACCCGGTTGAGACCTCGTGGACCAGCTATCAAAGCGCTGGTGTGGAGGTTCCGACGCTGGTGGCACGGCCCGCCGGATCGGGCAAGTACCCGGCAGTGTTGTTCGTACACGGGCGCCGCGGACTGGGTGAGCTGGTGCAGCGCCATGCGCGGCGGATAGCGGCACGTGGCTTTGTGGTGCTGGCGCCGGATATCTACGAGGCGCACTTCCTCGGTACCCATCCCATCGAGCATGACTACGAATTGGAAAAGGACGTCAATGCAGCCGTGGACGTGTTACTGGCGCGTGATGACATTAGTACGGACAAGGCCTGTCTGTACTCGCATACTCGAGGTGGTTATTACAGTCTGAAAGTGGCGACTACTTTCAAGCGGCAGGAGCAGGAGATTGCCTGCTATGTATCCTATTATCCGCACCTGCAGGATCCTAATGCACCCGAGCCGCAGCAGGTGTATGGCTATGCGCCCGAGATCGAAAAACTCACCTTGCCAATGCTGGTTTTTATCGGTGATGAGGAGCAGTACCAGCGCCGTCGTGTGATTGAGACGTCGATTGGCGTGATGCAGGACAAGGATCGGGATGCGCGCCTGGTGATCTATCCTGGGGTTGGGCGTGGTTTTGATTTTCGTGCTGAGAATGTGCGTACCTTTGCCGATGACCTGGCTTCGAAAGATGCCGTGCAGCGGGCGGCAAAGTTCATGCGGAGACATCTCGAAGGGAAAGTTTCTGAAACAGCCGTGCCGGCTGGCATGTCCGAGCGGGAGGCCTATTACAACAGTGACAATGCTCCCGGTTCAATGCTGTTCAACCTACCGCAGAAGGTGATTCCGAGCGTGTGGTCGGCAATCGGGGCAACTTCCCCGGGAACCTATGCGAACTCCGGGCACAACAACAACCTGTCGTTTGTGATTACCGATGACGGGGTACTGGTGGTGAATGCCGGGGACAATTACCTGCTGGCGAAGGCCCTGCATGAAGAGATAAAAAAGATTACTAAGCAGCCGGTTAAATACGTAGTGCTGGAGAATGGGCAGGGACATGCCATGCTGGGGTCGAGTTACTGGCGGGAGCAGGGCGTGACGGTGATTGCGCATGTCGATGCGGCGCACGAGATCGAGGAGCAATCATTTGCACTGTTGGAGGTTATGCAGGAGCGGGTAAAGGAGAAGGCCGAGGGGACAAAAGTCGTGATGCCAGATGAGACCTTTACCGATAAAAAGGTCATCAAGCTGGGTGGCGAGCGCATTGAGTTGCTGAACCTCGGCCCAGCGCACAGTCCGGGCGATATCATCGTGTGGCTGCCGGGAAAGAAGCTGGTAATTTCCGGTGACATGGCATTTCACCAGCGCATGTTGCCATTATTTGAACATACTGACACAAAGGCCTGGATAGAGACCTGGGACAAGTTCGAAGCCCTGGGCGCAGAAGTCGTAATTCCCGGGCATGGCGGGCCGACCGACATGGCGACGGTGAGAAAATATACACGGGACTATCTTGTTTACCTGCGCGAGAAGATTGGTGAGGTGATCGAGAACGGCGGCACG
>JBDLIZ010000076.1:0-14411 GCA_039714615.1 Pseudomonadota bacterium
CCTCAATGAAAGGGTGCAGACGTTCACAATGGGCTTCGGTGGGAAGAAAAATCCGTTGCTCGATGAACGTCCACTGGCGGCGGAAGTGGCTGCGAGTTATGGCTGTCAATTTCACGAATATACCGTTGAACCGGACTTCAGGGCAATTACTGGCGATATTGTTAAAGCCTTTGACGAACCTTTTGCGGATGACTCGGTGATCCCAAGCTACTACGTCTCGCAACTTACACGCCAGAAGGTCAAGGTGGCGCTCTCGGGGCTTGGTGGGGACGAACTATTCGCTGGCTATCAGAGATATTCAGGGGTTTTATTGAGTCAGTACTACTCACGCTGGGTTCCTAAACTGTTGCATCAAAAAGTTATCCATCCCTTTGTTCAGCGCTTGCCCGAGCCAGTGCATGGCGGTGACAGGATGAATCATGCAAAACGCTTTACGTGTGCCGTCATGCAGTCTCCGGCGGAACGCTATCTGGGCTTCGTATCCAGTATTACCAGAGAAGACCGGCGTACACTTTTTCAGCCTGAAATCGCGGAACAAATCGATTTTGATATGACTGACCGGATGATTACTGATCCTTATAATCGTTGTAATGCGCCAGATGATTTGACCAAGGCACTCTATGTGGACATGAAGACATATCTTCCTGAAGACATTCTCGCGCTGTCAGACCGGATCAGCATGTGGCACTCTCTCGAAGTGCGTGTACCGCTGGTCGATCATCGGCTGGTTGAGTTGGCCGCCCAACTCCCTGTGCGATATAAACTCAACCTGCGAAAGAAGAAGATCCTCCTGAAGCGGCTCGCATCACGTCGCTTGCCGACAAGCGTTATAACGCATCGGAAGCAGGGATTTGAGTCGCCTATGGCTGCGTGGTTGTGCTCGGACCTGGCAGATTATGCGCGCGATATCCTGGGACGAAGTAGGCTCGGTGCATGTGGCATTTTCAATGGCAGCTATGTTTCGAGTAAATTGGATGAGCATATATCGAAGCATCAGAAGAATAATAAGATTCTGTTTTCACTGATAATGTTTCAGGAATGGTATGAGCGTCAGCAGACTTGAGGGTTTGAATGGTTAGGTGGGAACACCTTGCTGGTTTTGGTTGGCTGAGTATTTATAGGATTCTAAATGTGTGTATTCTTTTTCGGAGTACGTGCTGCATTAGTGGTGCGAAAAATGTATTTTATCCTGTGGCTAAATGCCATGCAGGGTTTCTCGACAAGCATAAATACGACATGGGAAACAAGTATGCTGACCATGATGCCTGAGAAGAGCAGGAGGGTTCCCTCGAGTATGTTTAGTTCTGGTCCAAGATGGCGTTTCCCAACGGAAATAACACGCCAGCCTATGATTGGGTGAAAAAGATAAAGACTATATGAGATCCTACCAAGATACTGGTACGGCAGGCTGGAGAAAACATCTGAAAGCCTGTTGCGCATTCCTGCAATAAATACGCTGATGGCGGTTATGAGCGTGGTTACTGAATTTAATTCATATTCGAAATAAATGGTAAAAACCAGTGTCACAACCCAGAATATCAGGAAATATACCGGTTTTAACCAGCCCAGAATGCACCAGCATGCCAGGGCACCGAGAAAAAAATTGTACCAGTATGGAAGAAACGTGTGCCTTATGCCTATCGTGTATATGTCGAAATGATTGCAGATAGAGAGTAAACCTAACACAAGCAATAACAACTTGCCCCACGTTGATTGTAGTGCCAGCCTTGTTGAGTTAACTCGATTAGCTTTCTGTATCAGTCCGAGGAGAATAACAAACAGAAGATAGAATTGAACCTCGAGACATAATGTCCAGTAAACAGAAATGATATTTCCATAGCCGAGTATGTCCTGCAGATACAGGAGGTGGGCAAGTATGGTGGTCGTCGAAGGTAATTCCCTGTGGATATCTGAGTACAATACTGTGGACAGGTATATGAGGAAGATTGCGAGGATGATGCTCAGCCAGTAAGGCGGATCCAGGCGGATGCTCCGCCGTAGCGCAAATTTCCCAATAAATTTAAGATTGACCTGTTTGTCACCAACGCTATAAGCGATGACGAAGCCGCTTATTACAAAGAAAATCTGAACACCGATGTTGCCATGGGATATCATCACATCGAGAAAGTGGGGAAACCAGGACGAGGTGGAATCCCTGAGGTTTCCATACAGATGGAAAAAAACTACCATCATTGCCGCTATGCCGCGCAGGCCATCTATCATTAACAGCCTGGTGGAATTTGTCGAACCCATATCCCGCTACCTGGAGTGACCCGGTCTCAGGGAGACAGGATTGTTAGGCCGATGAACTATGTGGTGTTTATGAATAAAAACGAAACCGGTTGTATTCAAGAGTACGTACAAGGAATATTTTCTCCGGCCTCGATGTGGCTTGCGCGAGTCCATCATGGGGTTGTCCATCACTAGAGCAGTAAGGCCCGAAGATATCTTCCTGATGGCGTTAACAATAGGTTGTTAATTGTAACACGCTATATTTCAAGTGGTCACACTGAAAATTCAGCCGTGAATCGTTCGCGTGCCTGTGCAGATTCACATATGCTGGGTGGTGTTGGTGTGCTCCGCAAAGTTTACGTTGAATAAGTCCCGTGAAACACAGAAGGTATCGGAAGAACAGGTGGTGTTCTCGCGGAACTGGCGTAAAGGCCGATTGGGAGATATCGTGATTATTTAGGAAAATGATGAAAAATAATTGAATCTTCCATAGGCTGATTTAGTATTCTTGGTGGATATAGCCGCTGAATTATATGAGCGGTCTGGATTACGAATTTCTGGTGCTGCTGAAACCTTCGATAATTTTCCGCAGCTGGCGCTGATTGTATTCAGGAATGAAACACTAACTAACGCAAAACCATTTCTGGTAAATTATGACTGTCAAAATACTGGGTGTTATCGACGAGGAGCCATTCGATCCATATACGTGGTCTGGTAGTGGCTACTACTTTTTCAATGCGTTGAAAGAATATGGATGTCTGCGCGATGCAATATCTGCGCAACCATCACGGAAAGTACAGTTGTTTTATAAAGCGTTGAGCTTTCAGCTGGGCATGGAAAGGTGGAAGTTCAGATATCATTTGAATACCGGGCTTTTCGGCCAAATGAGTAAGGTTGCGGTAAAAAAAATCAGCAAAATTGACCAGCGTGATTTTAATGTGCTATTGCAGGTGGGCGCCTGGTATGACCTTGCAGAATTAAAGAACAAGGTTTTTGCTTCATATCATGATGGTAATCTTTCAACGTTGCTGGCCAGTCCCTACGGTTATCCGGCAATAAAGAAAAAGTATATCCAGCAGACGTTCGATTATGAAAAACAGTTATACGGGAAAATGAATTATATCTTTCCCATGAGCGAATGGCTGGCCGGGTCTTTCATTAATGATTTTGGAGTAGAAACAGATAAGGTATTTCCGGTGGGCGCTGGTATCAATCTTCCATACATAAAGCATGTCGAAGAACGCGATCCAGAAAGCGCGAAAATTCTCTTTGTTGGCAAGGATTTTTCGCGTAAAGGTGGGCCTGTTTTAATTGAAGCATTTAGATCGGTCAGAAAAAAAGTAAAGAACGCGGAACTTATCATCGTCGGTCCTGAGTTGGGTAACCTTCCCGAGGGAGTAAGGTGCGAGGGGTTTATATCAAAACAAACCAGTGAGGGTGTTAATAAACTCCTGGCGCTGTACTCGGAAGCCAGTATTTTTGTATTGCCTTCGTTATATGAGCCATTTGGTATTGTCCTGGCTGAGGCTATGGCGCACTTTTTGCCCTGTATTGGAACGAATAACTGTGCGATGCCCGAGATAATTGATGATGGCAGGACCGGATATCTTGTCGAGCCGAATGACAGCAGATCTCTGGCCGATGCGCTCATTGTTCTGCTTGAAGACCATGCCCTGAGAGAGGAGATGGGGCGTCATGCTTATGAGAAGTACTTCACTCAATACAGATGGGAAGTTGTCGTGGACAAGATTGTGGGTGTACTTGAAGACCATGGGCGATAGGCTTTACTTAAAAGTCGGGTTTATACGTTATCTTGGCACTACGCGCATTGATTCGTGAGCAGAAGCAGGATTTTCCATGACTGACGTGATATGGGTAAGCTGGCAGGGTCATCGTCGCACAAGCGGGATCTGCGACTATCTTGCGGTGGATCTCCACGTGGTAAAAAGCACGAAAAAATCCGTTACAAGATATCCGCAACTCATCTACAGAACCATTAGGCTCCTGCGAACCGAAAAGCCAAAGGTGCTGTTCATACAGAATCCCTCGATCGTGCTGACGGCGTTATCTATTTTGCTCAGGCCGTTTTTCGGCTACAGGCTGGTCGTCGATGCGCATAACGAGGCGGTGCAGCCCTATGTCCACGATAACCTGGCGGTACGTATTGTCAGCACGTTTTTGCTGAGAAATGCGGATCTGACAATCGTGACGAACCTGTATCTTGCGGAAACGGTTACAGCGAACAGGGGAGAAGCATTCGTGCTGCCGGACAGGTTGCCGGAGATAGACGGTCTCAATCCGGTGGATCTGGTGCAGGGTGCATTTAATATAATAGTGATCGCAACCTATGCGGCGGATGAGCCGATATTGTCGATTATTGATGCTGCCGCCATGCTGCAGGGTCGAGTTACATTGTATGTTACCGGCGACTACTCCAGGCTGGATGAATCCATTCGCCGGCACCTGCCGGCGAACATTGTTTTTACCGGTTTTTTGTCCGACGAGGACTACTGGGGCTACCTGAAATCCGCGGATGCCATTATTGATCTCACAACGATGGACAATTGTCTCGTCTGCGGCGCGTACGAAGGTGTGGCGGTTGCCAAGCCGCTGGTGCTGTCACGCAATGATGCAACGGTCCGGTATTTCAGCAAGGGCGTTGTGTATACGGATAATTCAGCACAGGACATTCACCGGGCATTGCTTGAACTGATCGGCAGTCATGATTCACTGTCCGGGGAGATGGCCGAACTGGCTGACGAGCTGCCCGGCGAATGGAAGAAAAATGCCGAAAGCCTGAGGCGCAGAATCGAAAAGTGGTGCTAGAATTCTACCCCGATATTCCAGTCAGTGTCAGGCGATGTTACTACTGGGGTGTCGGCGGTAAGGGGCACATGGGACACAGCGAATGGCCGTCACTGTTGGGGACGCCGTTTTCATCGAACACGTACAGATAAATGGAAGCATGGCCTTCCAGTTCGCCCATGTTGAGCTGAACGATGATTTCATTGTCGTTCCAGCTTTTAGGTATCTGTATCTCCGGACGTTTGCAGGCAGCCCAGGTACTCTCGTTGCAGATCACGACGCGGTGCCAGCTGTCATCAAGGTATATCGAATCGTAGTAAACATACGAACCGGGCTGGGCGCCGTTAGAGACCTGGTGCTGGAATACCGAATCATAGGGCTCCGGGTTGTCGGCATCTATTGAAATGTAGGTCTCATCCGAGGCGAGCACGCCGTTCTGGTAGTAGTTCCAGAGGCCATCGGCTACGCCGGGAGCCGACGAGGACTTGTAAACAATTTCATCCGTGACCCACTGGAACGGGATCTGGAACAGGGGGTTCTTTAGGTATTTGTTTTCGAGGTTCACAGGGATGCCAGTATATTCTCTAAGAATCCCCATATGCGATCCATGCAGCCCCTGTTGGCCTGTGTAGACGTTGTTGTTGGTGGCGCTTCTGAAGCGGATGATCTTGTTGTTGAAGCTTCTTGACGTGCCTGTGGGGTATTGCGCGGAGCCTTCGTTGTTGGTCATGGTGAGGCCGCCCGGCCCCAGCATCTTTTCGCCGAATACGAAATCCGCTGGCGGATCATTGTTGATCGTGCCGGTCTGGTTGTCGTAATAGATCGCGCAGTGGGCGCCTTCCTGGAAGAACCGGGAGACGACGCCGGTGGCGCCGGAATCGACGCCGGTTATAGGGTCACCTGGCGAGAGCACGCCGGGGTCGCCGTCTGCCGGGCAAGATGGCAGGCCAGTCACGCGGGTCCTGATCGCAACATCCTCCACGACATTGAAATCTTCATAGAACTTTCTGTGTACGAACAATTGCTTATTGTTGCTGCCGAACACGATTTCGGCCAGTGCCGGTGCCTCAGCCATGCCGAGGTCCCATCGGACCGCCTGTTGCGACCCCGGGGCGACGACCGCAGTCGATACTTCCCCGTTGAAGTAAGTGCTGTCCCATGCCGATTTTCTGCCCAGGGACGAGGGTGCATTTCCGGACTGGGTGTCATCCGCATGCCACCAGAACAGGGGACTGGCATTGGGTTTCTGGGTGAATCCGCTGCCGCGGATCGTGATGGAGCCATCCGGGGTGATATTGCCTTCAATGGTGCTGATTACGGGTGCAGCATGAGTAGTGCCTGAAACAAGCAGGGCGGCGATTATTAACAGGTTTCTAGAGGTGGAAATTGTATGCATGATCGGTTCTCAACGTTTCTGTGGATGTCCACTTGTCTTGAAAATAACATCATGCCAGAGTCAATGAAAGTTTGGCATCAGGAATTTGTGAAATAGGTCGCAAAACCCGGACAGGTTGCTGGAAAGATTGGCACGGACCACGCCTGCAAGAAGGTGATGTCCATCATGTCGCAAAAGCGCAAGCGCCACAGTATGGGATTCAAGGCCAAGGTTATGCCGGAATGGCCACTCAGGAAGTTACAGCACCCCTATCTGAGGAGATCGGGCACCTGAAGATGGAGTTCGATGCCTGATATTATCGATGATGGGGAAAATGAGTTATCTTGATAGAGCAGCAGGACAGTCAAGGACTGGCAGGAGCAATCATCACGTTGCATGGAGACCGGGTGCTCAGGGGTGAGATGGGAAAGCAGGGCTAGGGTATATTGTTATAGGAACTGCAGGTGGGAGGTGGTTACAAAAAGATAACCAACATCCCGCTCAATAACGCATAATGACATCATACTACCGACTACCCGGCGGGAATTGCAGTTGAGCGAGCGTACTAAAATTCTGTTCATAATAGACTGTTTCAAGAATCCGTATGCCGGTACAGAAGGCCAGCTCATGAAGCTGGTAAACGGGCTGGACAAGGCAAGCTTCAGCCCGCGCCTGGTTGTTCTCAGAGACACCTTCTATATGAAAGGCGAAGACATACCGGTGCCTACGGAAATACCGTTTACCGCGGACGTCCTTAACATACAGGGTCTTTCGTCGCTGGATAGCTGGACGAGGCTGTACCGATACCTGAAAGGCAAAAGGACCGAGGGTTATGTGCTGGCGCATACGTTTTTTTATGATGCCGCGCTCATTTGCCCGCCGATTCTGAAACTGCTTGGTTACAGGGTCCTGGTTTCGCGCCGGGATATGGGGTACTGGTACACGGCGGTGAATTTGGCTGTTCTGAGAATGAATTCGCTGTTCGTGGACAGAGTGGTCGCCAACAGCGAGGCGGTCAAGGCGATTACCGTGCGCAAGGAATGGTACAGGCCGCAACGGGTGGAGGTCATATATAACGGATACCAGGAGACGAGCGTGCGTGATGATCAGGAAATTGCGGACGAGGTACCTCTGGGCGACGGTCTCAGCGTGGTGCTGGTGGCGAACATTCGTCCGATCAAACGAGTAGAGGACGCGGTTCGTGCGTTACGGCTTGCGCTTGATTCAGTACCGGGTATCACGCTTTATGTCATCGGCGACGGCGACAGCACGCAGCTCGAGCAGTTAGGTGCCGAGCTCGGGATCGGTTCTTCATTGAGGTTTCTCGGCGCCAGGACGGATATACCGCAGCTGCTGCGCCGGTTTGACGTAGGTATCCTGTGTTCTGAATCGGAAGGTTTCTCGAACGCACTGATAGAGTATATGCAGGCGGGGCTGGCGGTAGTGTGTTCGAACGTTGGCGGCAATCCGGAGATTATCGAAAATGGGGTGAACGGTTTTTTGTTTTGCATGGGTGATGCTCATGCGCTGGCCTCGCATCTCGTGCAACTCGCAGAAAATGAACAGTTGCGCACACAGCTGGCCGATGCGGGCAGAGGCAAGGTCAGGTCGAACTATGCCCTGTCAAGATATATCGACCGGCACCAGAGCCTGTATCATGAACTGGTCCCGGGGCGGCCGATATGAGAAACCTGAAGCCCGTAATAATCAGGGTGCTGGGCTCGGCCGGCGGATACAGGATGAGTCGCTGGTTAACCAAGTCTGTTCCGAAGATACTGATGTACCACAGGTTTTCCGCCGAGCCGACGTACGGCCATGTCAACCGTGATATGTTCGAGCGCCAGGTGAATTATCTGCAGTCACGATTCAACCTTTTCAGCCTGCGCGGCCTGATAGAAGCATACCAGAGTCAGGGAGCATTCCCTGCTAACGCCGCGGTAATTACGGTTGATGACGGCTACAGCGATTTCTATGAAATCGCCTACCCGGTGTTGCGCAAGTACGGTGCTCCGGCGACATTCTTTATCACTACCAGGTTCGTCGCTGGAGGCTTCTGGTTATGGCCCGATTTGCTGAGGTTCATCCTGCACCAGTCCAGGAGTGTGAATATGAACGAACTGCCGGGAGGCATGAACTTTCAGACAGACGCTCTGACATCAGAGAGTCGCGATTATCTCTGGGGGATGATCGTAATCTACCTGTTAGCAATAACAGAGGAAGACAAGAAAAGCTGGATCGAGCGCTTTGCCGCCGTTCAGGGTGTGGTCGTAGCTGACAGGCCGTTGCATGGTTACCGCGCTGTCAGCTGGAACCAGGTCAGAGAAATGAGCAGACACAAGATAGAAATCGGCGCGCATAGCAGAACCCATCCATCGCTCGGGAAAATCGGCAAAACCCAATTACAGGATGAAGTGCAGGGGTCGGTAGATGATATTACCGGTGTGCTCGGACACCCACCCGCAAGTTTTTGCTATCCGAACGGTCAGCCCTCGGATTATACGGATGAAGTGAAAGTATGTGTGAAAAACGCCGGCTGCAGTGTCGCGGTGACTGCGTTCTATGATGATTCATTTACGGATGATCTGTATGAATTAAGGCGGTTTAATGCCAGCGAATACTGGCCTGATTTTCTGAAAACAGTCAATGGTGTCGATGCACTTTCAGCGAGGTGGCTGAAATCGAACAGCATTATGAACCAGGTTGCGTAGGTGAACCATAATGAATGGTCCTGTCGTTTGTGTAATCATACCCGCATACAATCGCGTCGAATATATAGACCAGACGATATCTTCCGTACTGGAGCAGACATATTCACATGTCGATCTGATTGTCGTTGACGACGGCTCGACGGACGGTACACTAGAGAGGATACAGACCTATGGTGACCGGCTGACTTTGTTGACGCATGAAAACTGCGCCAACAAGGGGCAGTCTGCCTCGCTCAACCTGGGTCTGAAAGCGGCAAGGGGTGAATATATCGCTGTTTTGGATAGCGACGATTACTGGCACCCAGACAAGCTGGACGTGCAGGTGGGCTATCTCGAACGCAACCCGGGAATCGGGCTGCTGTATACGAACGGGTATGCCGTGGACTCGGATGGCAATATCATCTACCCAATGTACCCGGATGATCACCGGGAAAACAACGATCCCAACAATGTGCTGCTGGATTGTTATATTTTGCTGCCGCAGAATTCGCTGGTAAGAAAATCGGTGTACAACAGCGTAGGCCACTTTGAGGAATCATACCGTGCCGCCCAGGATCACGACATGCTGATCCGCATATCCGAAAACACACAATTTGCCTATCTTCCGGACAGACTATTTTATTACAGGGTGCATGATGACAGCATCAGCGGAAAGAACCAGAAAGTGCGCTGGAAAAACGGTTTCAGGATACTCGCCAACGCGGCAGCAAGATACCCGTACAGGGCCTCAACCATACGCAAGCGCAAGGCAGTATTGAACTACAGGCTGGGAAGCTGTTCGATTGAGGATGGCGAGTACCTGAAGTCCATCGGTTATATGATAAAAGCATTTTCACTGGATCCGAAGCGGTCGCTCAGAATTATCACGGGAATGGAGAAGCGAAGATAACAGCAATATTGAGATTCTTCCCATGGCCTACCGCTAATGAAAGTTCTATCACAAACATATATCAAACGCGAGGAGCATACGACAGGCGGCTTCCTTTTCTGGATATATATTTACTTTGCGATAGATTTTTTCCTGCACCTGTCGGCGCGCATGCCCGGATATGGCGTGATACGGCCGACGCTCTTACTTGTGGTGATTATATCGGTCTTTCAGTTGCTGCAGTGGGAAAAATCAGGGGAGATCACCAAAGAGAAGGCGTTCAGGGTAATGCTGTGGCTGCTGTTCTATATTGTAATAACCCTGCCACTGGTGACCTGGCCGGGCAGTGTGCTGATGCAGAATATCCCGGCCTTTGTGAAAGCGGTGGTGTTCTTTTTCTTTACAGCGCTTATTGTGGATACGGAAAAGCGGCTCAAGCTATTCCTGTTTGTTTTTATTTTGTGCCAGTTAATTCGCGTACTGGAACCACTATACCTGCACATAACCGAAGGATACTGGGGTGACAAGACATATCTTGGTCATGGTGAATTCGCACAGAGACTGTCAGGAGCCCCGTCCGATGTAGTCAACCCGAACGGCTTGGGGTTCGTCATCGTTACGTTGATCCCGTATCTTTACTACCTGCTGTGGAAAGTCCGCGCACTGGCTTACCGGCTAATATTTCTGGGGCTGATGCCGGCGCTCATCTATGCGCTGGTGCTGACGATGTCCAGGGGCGCATTCATCGCGATGCTCGTAGTCATCTGGATGCTGTTCAAGGAGTCTAGCCATAAGTTCGGAATGCTGCTGATATTGATTGCATCCATGATGGCGGTATGGGTAAACCTGTCCGATGTGCACAAGGAGCGCTACCTGTCGCTGGTAAGTTCGGACACGCGGCAATCTGCAAGCGCCGAAGGCAGGATTCAGGGAATGAAGGACGAGTTCATAGTGGCGCTGGAACGTCCATTGATCGGGCACGGGCTGGGTACATCGAGAGAAGCAAAAGCGAATGCAGACGCGGGCTGGCTTATATCGCATAACCTGTATCTCGAAATCCTGATCGAGATAGGCCTCGTCGGCCTCCTCATATTCTTCAGTTTTATAAAATCAATCTACAGAAAATTCCGGCAGAACCGGGAACAGATGGAGTCGTTATTTGCCGCGGACACAGACACATTCATCTGGCGGTTGAACTCGGCGCTGACAGCGGTGTTCTGGATGTATATTGTATACAGTATTAATTATTTCGGTTTATCAGCATATTACTGGTATTTGTTCGCCGGGTTGACGATAGCATTTTCGCGAATTTATTTTGGCAGCGGAGAAAAAACAGCAGCTGAGCGGGTTAGTCATGGCTAGCGGAGATCACGGTCGGGTATTGCTGTTGATACTGCACCCGGTCGGCGGTATCCGCTCGTATATCAGGTATGTCTATGGGCGTGAATGGTTTGATGACTACAGCTTTACCATCATTGAGCCGGATGTCGGCGGCGGTGATACATATACAGAAAACTTCGCACGGAGAAATTTCGAATATATAACATGCAACGGCGTAGGTGATATGCTGGGCAAGCTGTGGTCGTATACGGGAAAAAACGAAGTTGCGTTGATACATTCACACGGGTTCACTGCCGGATGTGTTGTCTTGCCGGTGGCTTTGGGGCGGAGAATCCCCCACCTTATGACTGGTCATGACATGTTCCAGCAGAAACAGTTCGCTGGTACCCGGGGGTGGCTGAGAAGAAATGTCCTCTCGATGGTTTTGAAAAGGATCGACAGGATTCATACGGTAAGCAACGATGCGACGGAGAATATGCTCGAATACTTCCCGGGAGTCAGGCGTGAAAAACTTGTGTGCATACCGCATGGAATCGATGCGGAGCGATTCTTTTCCTCTGCGGTATCGGACCTCGGTCTGGATGCTGACAGGTCGAAAACCGGCATCATCGGTTTCTTCGGCCGATTCATGTCGCCGAAGGGATTCCGCTACCTGGTCGATGCAATCGAGATAATAAAACACCGGGGGTTGGCCAAACGCGTGCCACTGGTTCTGACATTCGACTGGGGAGGATATGTCAGGGAGGAATACGAGTACTTAGAGCGAAAGGGACTGGGTGAGCAGTTCAGGATGATGCAATTCACCAACAACATGCCTGGCGTTATTAAGGCAATGGACATGGTGATAATGCCATCGGTCTGGGAGTCCAGTGGATTGCTTGCGATGGAGTCGCTGGTTGCCGGAGTGCCGATAATCGGCACTAGCTGTACCGGTCTGAGAGAAGTGTTGCGCGACTCTCCGGCGACAATGGTGCGGCCGATGGATTCAGAGAAACTTGCCATCGCGATAGCAGACGAGATCAACCATCCCCGCGTTAATCAATTCAGGGAATACGCGGTTGTCGCAAGAGAACGATTTTCTCTGGAAAAACCATCGAGCAAGTTGAAACAGCTGTATGACGTAATGACGAACACCGGGTTGAAAGTGGGCTGACCGTGATTAGAATACTGATCAATACCGGATCAAACGTTCTCCTCATATTTGTAAAGCTGGTCATTACCTTGATAATGACACCGGTATTAGTACACAACCTCGGCAACTATGATTACGGTATTTGGGAAATCATTATTGCCGTAATCGGGTATATGGGGCTGCTCGATATTGGCATGAAGCCAGCGATAGCACGGTTTGCTGCGAAATATCATGCTTCAGGCGATGAACAGCGGCTGCGCGAGCTGTATTCGACATCCTGGGTGTTTCTGCTGCTGGTCGGAATGCTGCTGTGTGTGTTCTTCGTGAGCTGGGGATTGTTGTGGCCGCACAGTCTTGCGGAAAGCGGCGAGTACACGTCAAGATACTCATTGCTGCTGATCATTGTTGGCGCGCAATTGCTCGTCACGTTCCCTGGTTACGTCGC
This sequence comes from Pseudomonadota bacterium, assembly GCA_039714615.1. GTDB lineage: Bacteria > Pseudomonadota > Gammaproteobacteria > JAAEPA01 > JAAEPA01 > JAAEPA01. The sequence goes on from JBDLIZ010000076.1 coordinate 12,907, forward strand.
CGAAAGTTTTCTGGAAGGGTTCCAGAAATACTATCTGATGAACAACATTACTATCTTCAATTCTGTGGTGAGTTCGGTCATTCTTTACCATTATATCGACCCGGGCAACGCTCTTGTATTGCTCGCTGTAGTCAACGCCACAGGTATTTCAATAAAATATTTCGCTTTCATTTATATCCTTACCCGTCCTGAATACGGAAACATGCGCCCGGGAACGGCATACGCAGTGTGGCAATCTTTCAGGGAAACGGTCGGTTTCGGTGTAAAGTCGCTGATACAGGGCATTGCTTCGCGGATAGAGATAGGGACGGACATGATAGTCATTGGTTATTTTCTTGGCCCGGCAATGGTGCCCTTTTATGCGATTCCGTCGAATCTAATAAGTTACATCAGGAATATCGGTTGGACGCTGACACATGCATTCATGCCCGTGTTCAGCGCGATGGATGCAACCAATAGGGTGGACGATATACGTGAACTGTATCTCGGGGCAAGCCGCTATGTTGTTGCATTTCTGTTGCCCATGTGCGTTGGAGTGACGCTGGTCGGAAGCGCTTTCATCGGTATCTGGATCGGCGAGGAATACCAGGATGAGGCGGATATAATTATATTGCTTCTGGTTGTATATACGTCGCTGCCTTTCCTCAACCCATTCAGCACGCGCTATCTGACGGCGATCGGAAAACACGGATTGCTGGCGAAGCTCTACCCCGTAAGCGCGCTGATAAATATCGTCGCCAGCGTTATACTGGTCCATTACTGGGGGATTGCCGGTGTCGCGCTGGGCTCCGTTATACCGGTGTTCATGCTGGTGCCGATCGTGCTTAAGCATTGCTGCGGTTACCTCGGTATCCCTGTGTCGCAGTACCTGGTGAAAAGCGTTGTCCCGTCGATTGCTCCGACGGCATGTATGTGGTACTCGGTTTATACGTTCCGGCAGTACCAGCCGCTCGACAGCTACCTGCGTATCATAATGGCCGTGCTCGTCGGTGCTGTTGTTTACGGCATTCTATTCTACATCCTGGGTATGAAGACAGGCGAGCGGAAATGGATAAATTCAAGGTTAGCCAGGATGCTCCCCTGGACAGTAAGGTGATGTCGGCGTCTGGCTGGGGCGATCCGCCGGAATAGGGCCCGTGCACCACAGGATAAATGTATTTGACTTGCTGGTGGGAAGCAGAGAATGCGAATCCTGTAAGCAGGGGCAGAGGGGAGCATAGTATTTGTAACCGTTCAGGTCGCACGCAACTGCCTATTGAAATTTACGCGCATGATTTACCGAATGCTGCCCGAAAAGAAATAAAGCACCTTATTTCAAGTACGGTGTACATGCAGAGTATGCGAAGGCGAAAAGAGTATGTACCTGGACGCAATTGCTGAGCAATGGTATTGCTCAACTGGTTGTGATGGTTTGTGCCGGTCAACACGCTAACTGGATACGCAACATAGAGGATTCCAATATCTGATGAACAAGAATCTTGCAAGGATACTGTTTCGTACGTGGC
>JBDLIZ010000077.1:0-14401 GCA_039714615.1 Pseudomonadota bacterium
CCCTTGTCAAGAGGCGCAACGCCGTCCGTGGGCGTTGACAAGCTAACCCGAAGGGCGTCCCTGTGGTGTCCCGCCGCTGCGTTCCAGTGCTCGACAAGGTGATAGACATTGCCTTCGCACTGCGCCTTGCTGCGAAACACCACAGGGACGCTGAATCCGTAATTATTACATTGATAGAGCACTAGCGCTCTCCCGTCAGGGGAGAGAGGACTTTTACGACACCCTCCCATTTGCAAGGGAAGCACACAGCAAGACCTATTTACCATCGGCCAGCACCGTGCACACAACCTTACGGTCGCGACGCGGCCCATCGAATTCGCAAAAAAAGATGTTCTGCCAGCGAGAAAGCCCCAGCTGTCCGTCTATCAAGGGTATGGTCTCTGAAGGCCCCACCAGGCCCGACTTGAGATGAGAATCACCGTTGCCGTCCTGCTCATCATGAAGCCACACCCCTTTGGGGATGAGTTTTTGCAGCAGATGCACTACATCGGTCTGCACACTCTCATCCCAGTTCTCCTGGATCATAATAGCCGCAGTCGCGCCCTGGGCATAAACAGCCACGATCCCCTGCTGTATCCCACTGCGCTCTACTAGTTCAGCCACCTGTGGTGTGATATCCACCAATTGTTCACGCCTATGAGTACTCAGTTGAATGGTTTCGCGCATGATAGTCCGTTGATTGTCCCGACTATTGAGTCAATTTTATAAGCGCCTGAAGAACCGATTATTCCTAAGGAATGCTACCTAAATAACTTCCCCATCTGGCTTGCCTTATCGTCCGTCTTCGGCGTTGCGACAACAGTTACATAGCTGGGCTATACGCCTGTTGTCGCGCCTTGAATACGAACGATCATTCGGCGCCAGTTAGGGAAGTTATTTCGTTCGCATTCCTAAACCTCGGCCACGATCAAGGGCACATACATCTCTTGCCGACTTACACCGCCGTGCATGCCGATGTGCGTATAATGGCGCTCGCCTGGAAGCCAATCCTTGATTATATAGTTTTCTTTCATGATCAGGGCATAGTCACCAATCCTTTCCCGCAGTCGGGGATGGACCTGGCCCAGGCCGAACAAACCCTGCTCGACGAGTTCTTCGCTCTTATAAAGAGTGACATAATCGCCCAGCTGATCCTGCACATAACGTTCGAACTGCTGGTGTTTCGACGGCAGAACATAGCAATAGGCCATCCGCCTTTCGCCGCACAGTGGACGGGCCAAGGTTTGCGCCAGTTTCGGATGCCCGTCCAGCTCAATCAGCTGCTTAGGACCGGAGTCGATCATACCGTGATCGGCCGTCACGATCACCGTGCTGTCACTGCCCTCAAGGTCGACCAGAAACTTGGCGAACGCCGCATCCAGTTCGGCGAAATGAGCCGCCACGGCGCGGCTGCCAATCCCCTTGTCATGGGCGATGTGGTCTAGTTTGGGCCAATAGGCATAGATGTATTTCGACTGGATATCACTATCGATGATCTGGCCAACCATCGAAAAGAACTGGCTCAAGGAAGAATAAGGCCTCACAGCAGCCCCTTTGCAATGAATAAGATTGAATGTTGAAAAAGCAATATGCTCGGGAACCACCGCATAGGATGGGGTAGCGATCACCTCAAAAACACTGCCGTGATCAAACAACAACTGAGCATCGATCCCCAAATCGACCAAATGCTTGCCGCTAGCGCGCTCAGTGAGTGGCAACACGGTGATCACGCGGTCGATTTCCTTGAAATAACTGAACCAGCCGGTAAGGGCATGTTGTTGCGGGGCCAAACCTGTCAGGAATACGGGAATTGCGCTGGCCGTGGTCGAAGGAAAGACCGAGGTCAAGCGGCCTATGAGATGTCGGTGCAGGGCGCCTGCTGCACGCGAGCGGCAAAGATAGTCATAACCCAGTCCATCGATGACAATGAGGACGATATTCCTCGAATCAGCTAATGCATGGGGATTCAGCGCGGACAATGGGGGATAGAGAGGGAGATTTCCCCCTCGGGCCGCCGTAAGCGAGGCCATCAGGTTGACGATACTGCCACTCCGATAATCAGGGAGATGCATCGCCTGTGCACTATCGAGTATTTTGTTCACACCCCACCCATTCAGAACGGGCGTGACAACGGATTCACTGTAACCGCAGCATTAGTGCATACCCTTGGTCCGCATTCCTCATTGCGCCTGAGCGGCAGAGGTTTCTTTCACCGTATCGGCGATCTGCTCTGCAAGCCTTTTGACCTGGCTGCTATCGACACCTTCCACCATCACCCTGACCAGCGGTTCCGTACCGGAGGGTCGCAACAGTACTCGGCCGCTCTGCGCCAGATCCTGCTCGGCTTCTTTTACGGCCTGTTGCACAAGGGGAACGTCCTTGGTCTTGGAGTTGTCGCTCACCGGGACATTGATGAGTGTCTGGGGATATTTCTCCATCCCGCGCTTGGCATCGTACAGCCCCTGCTCCGTAGCCACCAGTTCATGCAACACCTGAAGAGCAGCCACGATGCCATCCCCCGTTGAGGTCTGATCTAGGCAGATGATATGTCCGGAGTTCTCGCCTCCCAGGGTCCATCCCTCACGATGCATGACCTCCAATACATAGCGATCCCCCACGGGGGCACGCAAAAACGGAATATTCTGTTTAGCCAGCGCATGCTCCAAACCCAGGTTGGTCATCAGGGTGCCCACCACACCGCCCTCCATTCGATTTTCCCGTAGCCTCGAGTTGGCGATGATGAACAGTATCTCGTCACCATCGACCACTTCACCGTGACTGTCCACCATGATGAGCCGGTCGCCATCACCATCCAGGGCAATACCTGCATCCGCCTCGTGTTCTATGACCGCGGCACGCAGCGCTTTGGGGGCCGTCGCCCCACATTGATCATTGATATTGAGACCATTGGGTTGCGTCCCCATACGCACGACCCGTGCCCCCAGTTCCTCGAAAACATTGGGTGCAATGTGATAGGTCGCACCATGGCCACAATCCACCACCAGCTTGATCCCCCTCAATGAGGTGCGCATAGGGATGGTGCTTTTACAGAACTCAATATAGCGGCCTGCCGCATCGTCGACCCTTTCGGCCTTCCCCAGATGGGCGGAATCCACCGTCTCCATGGGGCTATCGAATTGAGCCTCTATGGCCATTTCCACATCCTCCGGCAGCTTCTCTCCAACGGAGGAAAAAAACTTAACCCCATTGTCGTAAAAAGGGTTGTGAGAGGCACTGATGACGATGCCTGCCGCGGCCCGTAGGGTACGGGTGAGATAGGCAATACCTGGGGTAGGCATCGGCCCCAGCAAACGGATATCTGCTCCGGCGGCCGACAAACCCGCTTCCAGCGCGGACTCGAGCATATACCCGGATAAACGCGTATCCTTGCCAATCAAGACCGTGTTACGCTCACCCACGGCCAAGACACGGCCTACCGCCCAGCCCAGTTTTAATACAAACTCCGCCGTCATGGGTAGATCCCCCACCTTGCCACGAATACCATCGGTACCAAAATAATGTCTAGACATGAATTTTCCCTTAACCTTAGGAATGCTACCGACACACTTCCCCATCTAGCTTGCTTTATCGCCCGTCTTCGGCGTTACGACAACAGTGACATAGCGAGGCTATGCGCCTGTTGCCGCGCCTTGAATACGAACGATCATTCGGCGCTAGTTGGGGAAGTGTGTCGTGCGCATTCCTGATCTAAATCGGATTTCGCTGCCAACGACCCTATCAGCTTGGGCATTAATGAAACAATACCCTCACGTCGGCTATTTCAGCTTCAGTCTTAGCCTTTTCTACGAAACTGTCCGCCAGCTGTCTCGCCTGTTCCAGATTTTCGGCTAATGTCAGTGGTAACAGCACTTCGACATTGATCTTACCCTCCAGATAGTGGAGGTTGACTTGTTCAATCCTGTCGAGCGGCAATGACGCCCAGCGTGTGTTGAGGCGGTCGATGATCTCCTCTCGTTGCGGCAAGATATCCGTGGGGCTTTCCGCAGCATCGTCCTCAGGATCGATATGGACCATGACCTCGGTAATATTCTCGTGTTCATTCTTGAGATTCATGCGTACCCTATCGCTGATCTGATGGCCCTCGGAGACCGTGACCTTCGAACCCACTACGATATGGACCTCGACCAGCACATCCTCGCCCATCCGCCGGGTACGCAGCATGTGGTGGGAACTGACCCCGTTCACCGCATCGATGTCCTCACTGATGGACTTGAGTTCCTCGGAATTTAACCCGGTATCCACCAGCTCGCGCAGTCCGCCCCAGCCCAGATCCCAGCCGATCTTGGCGATCATCAAAGAGACACCGATTGCAGCGATGGCATCCAGATATGGCAAGCCCGCCATGGTCCCCGCGATACCGATGAAAACTACCACGGATGACACGGCATCGCTGCGATGGTGCCAGGCATTGGCCCGTATCAGATTGGATCGCAGGCGCCGTGCCACGAGCATCGTGTAATGATACAGCGCCTCCTTGGAAAGGATGGATACCGCGGCGACAACCAGAGTCAGCGGTCCGGGTTGAAGCAGCGATTCTGGAGAAAAGAGTCGGTCTGCGGCATCGAACATGATCCCGGCGGCCACAATAAATAGCAGCAATCCCAGGCCCAGGGTGGCCGCGGTCTCAAAACGCGCGTGTCCGTAGGGATGATCGGCATCGGCCCCTTGGCTACCGTATTTGGCTGCCACCAGCACCATGGCGTCGCTGGCCAGATCGGACAAGGAATGGATGCCGTCGGCGATCAGCGATTGGGAACTCCCGATAATGCCGAACAACACCTTGGCCACGGCCAACAGCATATTGATCACCGCCCCCACAACGGTGACCCGGCGCTTTTCGATGTAGTCGTTCTGCTCTTTGGCAGAGTTCGTCGTTGCTATCGTATCCATTTTTTTTAACTTTTGACCTGGTATTCGATCTCTTTTTTAGAACCCCCTATGATCGCACAAGGCCAGGGAAAGATCAGCATCTACCGTATAGCTGCGATAACGTCTTCAAGCGGCTGGCAAGTTGACCATCGACTTGATCCCAACGGTAGCGCCATTGCCAATTCCCTTGGTTGGTTCCGGGTATATTCATCCTCTGCCCTGCTCCCAGGCCCAGGATGTCCTGCATGGGGACAATCGCGAGCTGGGCCACGGAACGCCATGCACAGCGTATCAGCGGCCATGGCATGGCCTCTTGGGAAAACCCCAGATAACGGTTCACATAGTGTTGCTGATGTTCCGGCAAGGCTTGATACCAGTTCAACGCCGTATCATTATCGTGGGTGCCCGTGTAGACCACACAGTTTTTTATATACCCATGCGGCAGGTAGGGATTGTTATTATTGCCATCGAAGGCGAACTGCAGAATTTTCATGCCCGGGATTTCAAAGCTGTCGCGCAGCGCATCGACCTGCGGGGTGATGGTTCCCAGATCCTCCGCCACCAACGGCAACCAGTCGAAGACCTCATGTAATTTCTTGAGCAATGCCTTACCGGGGGCCTTGACCCAGCGACCCTGCTGGGCAGTCTCGGCCTCGGCCTGGATCTCCCAGTAGGCCTGGAAACCACGAAAATGATCAATTCTTACCAGATCGAAAAACTCAAGCTGAGTCGCCATGCGGCGCACCCACCAATCAAAGCCATCCTCCTGCATGACGTCCCATCGGTAATGCGGATTTCCCCAGCGCTGGCCGGTGTTGGAGAAATAATCCGGGGGTACGCCGGCCACGGTCTGAGCCCGACCCTGTTCGTCAATGGCAAAATATTCGCGGTGCGCCCAGACCTCGGCACTGTCATGGGCCACGAATATGGGCATATCGCCGAACAGCTGCACACCGTAGCGATGGGCATAGCTCCTCAATTCACCCCATTGTTCGAAAAACACAAACTGCTCGAACCTGACCCGATCGATTTCTCTGGCAAGCCTTACGCGAGCCGCTTGCAAAGCCCGCGGTTCCCGATCCCTGAATCGGACGGGCCAGTCCATCCAGGCACGATGGCCATTTTCAGCCCGCAAGGCCGAATATAGGCAGTAATCTTCCAGCCATATCGAATGCTTGCGAGCGAATGCGTCGTAGGCCAACATGCTGGCCGCTTCGTGCTGGGTGCAAAAACCCTCATGGGCGACCTTCAAACAGTGCTTGCGATAGGCCTCGGGCGAGGTGGCGGGCAGCACATTAACAGCGGGATCCAGCCATTCCCTGTCACGTAACCAATCCAGACTGATCAACAGGGGGTTGCCCGCATGCACGGACAGGCACTGATAAGGTGAGCCGTCGTCATGGGTAGGTCCCAGAGGAAGCGTTTGCCAAACGCCCATACCGCTGGCAGCAAGAAATTCGACAAACCGATAGGCCTGATGGCCTAAATCGCCATTGCCGGGCGCCGTGGGAAGAGAGGTCGGATGCAGAAGAACCCCGCCGCAGCGGCGATCCAGGGCCCCATGGGTCGGCTTCACCCAGACTCCTGTCCACGACGCATGGTGCCGCCCATATCCGGAGAGCCCTTGCCATAGGTAAAGGCCTCGGACAGATAGCCTGGAGGTGTCTCACCGAGAATTTCATAAAGTAGGGTGAGATTGCGACGGAAAAGGATTTCAAAATCACTGACGGAGTCTGGCGCATTATAGTCGCCAAACCACCAGAACCAGTCAGAACCTTCACAAATAGCCAGCTGGCGTTGCGCCTGTTTTCGTAGTCTATCGGCAAGGCGGGGGCTGCGCATGGCCTGGTCGAAACAACGCTTGGCCTCCACCAGCATGTCCCAGCCCTGATTTTTATCCTGATCGCCGATCCAGGTGGAGAAGGTACCGTACACCCAACTGCCCGCGACCAGTCGATCGAGCTCATCCACTTCGGGATGCTCGGCAAGGACCCGCGAATAGGTGGTCAACTCAAGCCCTGGATGAGCGCTCAGCTCACGGTAGAGGGCCTGCAGAAAATAATAGCCATTTTCGGGGTAGTGTTCCCAGGCGTTTTCCCCATCGAGGATAATAGAAACCACGCGGCCTGAGCGCGAACGACAAGCGCAGGCAATGCTTTCAAGATGATGGATAAGATTGGCGACGGCGTCATCGCCATGCCAATGGGAGTAGGTGAAACCGATCAGATCGGATAGACCGTCATCCCGGAAAAAGCAGTTAACCGGCGTGCCTTGCAAGCGATAGGGCCGGTGCAAACAATCACCCTCGGCCGCTGGATGCTCGATGGCTTTCAGACTATTGCGCAACACGCTGCCGCCGCTGGCGGTCCACTGAAAACCGAATTCGGACAGCAAACCGAGCGTATCCTCACTGATACTTCCCTCCGATGGCCAACTGCCCTTGGGACGAAAGCCAAAATAGTGCTCGAAGGTCTTCAAACCCTGGTGGATATGCCATCTCGAGCGCTCCAGTCCGCCAGGGTATACCTCGTTGCGGGGCAGCGCGGCCTCGGGCATCGCTTGATGAGTGCTCTTGAGGTCCAGCAACAACGGCACGATGGGATGAGCATAGGGGGTTACGGAGAGTTCTATCTGCCCCTTCTCGGCCAAGGCGCGATACCGAGCGATCACGGTCTCATGAAGCTCGCCGATAACCTCAAGCAATCCCCAACGATCCTCCAGGGTATAGGCAGTCTCTTTGTCAATCAAACGCCTGATACGCGAATCGCTGCGTCGCACGGTCTCGCCTATCCAGGCCAGATGATGCCAGACCAGCAAATCCACCAAGTACTGGTTGTCTATATACATCACCGCCTCGGTGTTGTCCTGCAACCAGTCAGCAATTTTTGCCAGGCGTTGATAGGCGGGGAAACGTTTGATAAGCCGTTCTTCATGAGCCCGCAGACAGTCCTTGATCAGGGCGATGCGAGGTTCAGGTTCGCCAGGCAACATGGCTTGCACCAACGCCGCCAACAACGGATCTTTGATGGGCGTGCGACCTTCGAGATAGGCCCTGATCTGCTGTGCATAGTCATCTATCTGCTCTAGCAGGATGGGGGTAAAATTGACCACCGCATGGGCCTTGGGATAGGCCTCCAGATGAGCGACCATATCCACATAGTCCTTGATCACATGCAGATAGGTCCAGGGCAGCTGATACACTCCCGAGCCCAGGTCGCGGTACTCAGGCTGGTGCATATGCCAGTAAAGTACTACTTTCAGCGGCCGCTTATCGGACATGTCTACTCTCTTGACCAAGCATCTCCGGCACCACTAACAAGACGCCTTTGGGGCTCATGTGGTAGCGTCGAGCATCTTCTTCAGGATCCTCCCCGATGACGGTATTGGGAGGGATGTAACAAGCGGTGTCGATCACCGCCTTGCGTATTGAGCAATGCTCACCGATAGTCACATCAGGCAGGACTACGGAATCCTCCACACAGGAATAGGAATTCACCCTGACATTGGAGAACAGCAGTGAACGGCGCACTACCGCCCCGGAGATAATGCAACCTCCAGCAACCGTTGAATCCACCGCCATTCCCCGGCGATCATCGTCGTCGAAAACGAACTTTGCAGGTGGAGCCTGGACCTGATAGGTCCATATCGGCCATTCCATTTCATAAAGGTTTAGTTCCGGGGTCACATTGATCAGCTCCATATTAGCTTCCCAGTAGGCATCGATGGTTCCCACATCCCGCCAATAGGCTTGACGGTTTTGCCTGATGTCACGAAACGGATAGGCAAAAACACGGCATCGGTCTATCACTGACGGGATGATGTCATGCCCAAAATCGTGCGTAGAGCCTGGTGTGTCGGCGTCCTTGTTCAGCTGTTCAACCAGAAAATCGGTGTTAAAGATATATATACCCATGGATGCCAGTGCCCTATCCGGCTGGCCTGGCATTGCTGAGGGGTTTTGCGGTTTTTCGGTAAAGCTTCTTATTTGCCCATCGTCATCCACGCCCATGACCCCAAAAGATCTGGCTATGTCCAGCGGCATCTCGGTGCAGCCCACGGTCAAATCGGCCTGTTTTTCCGCATGAAAACCGAGCATGTGACCATAATCCATCTTATAGATGTGGTCACCGGCCAAGATCAGCACATAGGTGGGGAAATCGCTTTTGACAATGTCTAGATTCTGATACACCGCATCGGCAGTGCCTTGATACCAGGAGGTCTCGATACGTTGCTGGGCAGGCAACAGTTCTACATATTCACCGAATTCACCGCGCAAGAAGCTCCATCCCTGTTGGATATGCCTGATCAGGGAATGGGACTTGTATTGGGTCACAACACCGATCTTGCGGATGCCAGAGTTGATACAATTGGATAAAGGAAAATCGATAATGCGAAATTTACCGCCGAAAGGGACCGAGGGTTTGGCGCGCCAGGTGGTCAGCGGGCCCAGTCGCGAACCCCGGCCACCAGCAAGAATAAGCGCCAGGGTATCCTTGGTCAGATGACTGATAAAACGTGGCAAACGATCGGTTTCCATGACAGATGATTATTCTTTGCGTGAGCTAATGGTTGAAATGTTAGGGTGCTATCTTAAGGACCGATCAGAATGGTTTACAATATACCTTCCGCATAGGCTAAGATGACATGATCGGTCCCTTAAATCTTACAGAAAATTAATGTGTTTTAGGTAAATTATATTTCTACAACTAGATGAGCGTAAAATTCTTAACTACAAGCAGCACCTCCCCCCTGCCTGGCGATCTGCAAAAGATCGTCGAAGCCCGCCACCATGCGCCTTCGGAAGTACTTGGCTTACACAGAATAGATGATAAAAAAGAGCGAATCCTGGTCTTCCGCCCCGGCGCCCGTAGTGTCCGGATTGGCGATCAAGGGCCGGTGCTGCGAAGGCTCATGGGAAGCGACCTGTTCACCTGGTCGGGCGCCCCTGACAGCATAAAACGCCATTATCGTATCCGTTGGATCGATCACCAAGGTAAAGCGCATAACAGCTATGATGTATACGACTTCAAACCACAATTATCCGATTACGATCTGCACCTGTTCGGCGCCGGGAAACACTGGCATTTGTATCGCATATTAGGCGCACACCTTCACCAAATAGACAGTATCAAGGGTGTTTTATTCTCCACCTGGGCCCCGAACGCCGAGCGGGTCAGTGTCATCGGAGACTTCAACAACTGGGATGGTCGCGTTCACCCCATGACTGCACGAGGCAACAGCGGGATATGGGAACTGTTCGTCCCTGAGCTGGGCGCCGGCATGCTTTATAAATTCGAGATCCGCAATCGAGACAGCGGCGCCATTCTGACTAAATCCGACCCCTATGCCCGGCAATTTGAGATGCGCCCCAGAACCTCATCCATCGTTGCCCCAAACTCACGCCATGCATGGAACGACGCCCAGTGGTTGAGCAAGCGCGAAACCGCAGACTGGCAACACCAGCCGATGTCCATCTACGAGGTTCACCTGGGGTCCTGGCAGCGCAATGCACAAGGCGGCTTCCTTAATTATAGGGAGCTGGCCGAAAGACTGGTGGACTATGCAAAGTCCCAGGGATTCACTCATATTGAGCTGCTGCCCATCACCGAACACCCCTTGGACGCCTCCTGGGGATATCAGACCACGGGCTATTTCGCACCCACTAGCCGCTTTGGAACGGCGGATGAGTTTCGTTATCTCGTCGATCGCTGCCATCGCCAGGGTCTGGGAGTGATACTCGACTGGGTACCTGCTCATTTCCCTAAAGACAGCCATGGTCTGGCACATTTTGACGGCACGGCATTATATGAGCATGCCGACCCGCGCCGCGGCGAACACCGCGATTGGGGTACATTGATCTATAACTATGGCCGTAATGAGGTCAAGAATCTGCTGCTCGCCAGCGCTATGTTCTGGCTGGAAGAATTTCACATCGACGGCTTGCGGGTCGATGCGGTGGCCTCCATGCTATATCTGGATTATTCACGGGAGGAAGGCGACTGGATGCCCAACATCCATGGCGGCAATGAAAACCTGGAAGCCATCGAGTTCTTGCGCGAGCTGAACAATGTCACTCAGAGGGAATGTCCCGGCAGCCTGATCATCGCCGAGGAGTCCACCGCTTGGCCCCAGGTCACCCGCCCCAGTTGGCTGGGCGGTTTGGGATACGCCATGAAGTGGAACATGGGTTGGATGCACGATACGCTGATATATATGAGCAAGGACCCAATACACCGCCACTATCACCAAGACCAGCTTACCTTCGGTCTGCTGTATTCATTCACGGAGAATTTCGTCCTGCCATTTTCCCATGACGAGGTGGTTCATGGCAAGGGCTCCATGCTCAGCAAGATGCCGGGGGATCAGTGGCAACGGTTTGCCAATCTGAGGTTGCTGTATACCTATATGTTCACCTACCCCGGCAAAAAGCTGCTGTTCATGGGCAATGAATTTGCCCAACCCGAAGAATGGAAATTCGACCAGAGCCTCGACTGGCAGGTACTGGAAGCCCCCTTACACCGGGGCCTACAGTCCCTGGTCAGTGAACTGAACCGCTTGTATCGCGAACGATCCGCATTGCATTACCATGACTTCAACCCCGAGGGCTTTGAATGGATCGACTGTCATGATGCCGTTCAATCCGTGTTGAGCTATCAGCGTAAGGGCCTCGACGAACTCGCTGTAGTGGTGCTGAATTTCACCCCGGTACCTAGACATGCCTATCGCCTCGGTGTGCCCAAGGGCGGCATCTACCGGGAGCGTCTCAACTCCGACTCCTCTTTCTTCGGTGGCAGCAATGTAGGCAACACCGGGGAGGTGGTTGCCGAACCCAAACCCTGGATGGGCCATCCCTGGTCACTCAATCTGACCCTCCCGCCACTGGCCGGACTCATATTGACTCTTGATGATTGAATCTAGGTAGTAATTATCCGGATTGAATGGATTTGCATGACGCCATTCCACCAACGAGACGGTAAGCCTTGACAAGACCACAGGCTATCGGCCAGCCTTCAATGTGGATCGGTGCACTTCACCCACAAGAAACTCAAACCGTTGAGCAACTGAAATATTGAAAATCCTGTTTGCCAGTAGCGAAATCTATCCACTGATCAAGACCGGTGGCCTTGCCGACGTGGCCGGCAGCCTACCCACTGCGCTGAGATCCACGGGCGAAGATGTCAGGATCATCATGCCGGCCTACCGTGACGCGCTCGCTAAGGTGGGAAAACCCAAATCGGTAGCCAAACTGGGACTCATCGGCGGCAGTGTGACCCTCTTACAGGGATCTATGCCGGATACCGGAGTACCCCTCTGGTTAGTCGATACTCCAATATTTTTCGACCGCTCAGGAAATCCTTATCTGGATCCCGACGGCAACCCTTGGGCAGACAATGCCGAACGTTTTGCACTGTTTGCCCGCGCCGTGCTCACGGTCGCGCAGAACCGCTCAGGATTGAACTGGAAACCTGATATCGTCCATTGCAATGACTGGCAAACCGGCCTGATACCGGCATTGTTATATAGACAATCAAAACGGCCGGCGACGGCATTTACGATTCACAACCTAGCTTACCAGGGTCTTTTCCCCTATGAGACCTTCATTTCGCTGCACTTACCGGCCTCCTTATGGTCCTATGAAGCGCTCGAATTTCATCGACAGATTTCCTTCATCAAAGGCGGGCTCGCCTTCGCCGACCAGATTACCACCGTCAGCCCAAGCTATGCGAAGGAGATCCAAACATTTGAATATGGCAATGGCTTGGATGGTCTACTGAAATATCGCCGGAACGATCTGGTAGGTATCCTCAACGGTATCGATACCAAGACATGGAATCCCGCGACAGATCCCAACCTGACCCAATCGTACGATGCCAACAGTCTTCAAGATAAGGCCATAAACAAGACCGCTTTGCAGCAACTCATGCAGTTGCCGGAAGATCCGCAGACAATGCTCATCGGTTCAATCGGCCGGATGGTGCATCAAAAAGGCATCGACCTGCTCCTGCAGGCCCTACCCCGCCTGATGGAAATGCCCGTGCAACTGGTCATTCTTGGCAGTGGCGATAGCCACTACGAGGATACCCTGCGGGAATGGTCAAATCAGTATCCTCAGCAAATTTCCGTCAAGATTGGCTATGACGAGGCCTTGGCACATCAGATCGAAGCCGCCGCGGACGTGTTTCTCATGCCCTCCCGATTTGAGCCCTGCGGCTTGAATCAGATGTACAGCCTGCGTTACGGTACCCTACCCGTGGTCAGGATGACAGGGGGTCTGGCCGATACGGTCATCGACACCACCCCCGAGAGCTTGTCGGCGGGTACCGCGACCGGATTTTGCTTCCACGAGGCCGAAAGCCAGTCGATGCTATCGGCCCTCTCCCGGGCGGCAGAGCGCTACCAAGACAAGGACACTTGGCGTATCCTGCAGCAACGAGGTATGGGTCAGAACTTCTCCTGGAAACAAAGCGCCCAACAGTATCGTGAGCTGTATCAAGGCTTATTGCGCAAACATTTCTGAACCGCAGGTCCTGCGAAGCAGCGGTGTTCTATGAATTACCATGAGGCCAATCACCTCTCAATGGAATCCGAGTTCCCCCTGAATGACAATATTGTGCATCTCAACCATGCCGGTATTGCCCCTTGGCCCAAGCGCACTATAGAAACCATCCATAGGTTTGCGACGGAGAATATGCACCGGGGGTCGCAGCGATACAAACAGTGGCTCAAGATTGAACAGACCCTGCGCGAACAATTGCGTCAATTGATAAATGCGCCCTCGACAGACGACATCGCCCTGCTGAAGAACACCTCGGAGGCACTCTCCACGATTGCCTTCGGCATTCCCTGGGAAGAAGGAGAAAATATCGTTATTAACCAGCAGGAATTCCCTTCCAACCGTATCGTTTGGCAGGCCCTTGAGCAGCGCTATGGTGTGAAGGTGCATATGGTTGACTTGGACAGCAGCCCTGTTGCGGAAGATGCCGTATTGGAGCGGATCGATCCTCGCACCCGCCTGGTGGCGCTGAGTTCGGTTCAATATGCCAGTGGACTAAGAATGGATTTGGAGCGCGTTGGTGCATTCTGCAGGGATCACGATGTGCTGTTGTGCATCGATGCCATACAAAGCCTCGGGGCCGAACCCTTTGATGCACAGCGCATCCATGCCGATTTCGTCGTCGCCGATGGACATAAATGGATGCTGGGGCCGGAGGGCGTCGCCCTGTTTTACTGTGCTGCCCAACACCGCAAACGGCTGCGTCTGCATCAGTACGGATGGCACATGGTGCAACAACGTGACGATTTCCAACAGCTTGACTGGAGACCCGCCACCGACGCACGGCGTTTCGAGTGCGGAAGCGCCAACAACCTGGGCATCCATGCCCTGCACGCCAGCCTGGGTCTGCTGCTGGAAACCACCATAGGGGTAGTCCATAAAAGGCTTTGCGCTAATGTCCAATACCTCATCGATGGATTGGATGAGCTAGGCTTGGACTTGATCACTCCGAGGCCACAACAAAGACGTGCCGGCATA
>JBDLIZ010000078.1:0-14360 GCA_039714615.1 Pseudomonadota bacterium
TCGTCGCTGAATGATCCCTCTATGCGAGGGCGTGAGGTTACATTTTAGATTTAATCAGGCCTCAAAGCCTTTCTCCGCGTAGCGGCTTCGTCCAACTATTGGTACCGCCTCTACACCTCCCCTACTCTACTTCCGGACAACAAGGATTGACCCGCCCTCGACAGAAAAGAATCCACGGTATCAGCATCCCCCCATTGCGCCGCGCCTACAGTTAACCGCAGGGAAGACCCTGGTGTTCTATTCTCCAATGCGAGCACCTGTTCCAACCGTTCAACAACGCTTTCGGCCCCGGCGAACCGGGTACGAGGAAGCAGGATAATAAAAACATCGGAGAACCAGCGGGCAACGCTGTCCGCTTTACGGACCTTGTTTACTATTTCATGCGCCACTTGCTCTAGGATTGCATCAGGGATCCGGGGTGTCGGTCCGTCCTTAGAATGAGGTATGGCGCCTATACTCAGTACGACCGCCGACAAGGGTTCCTGGTATCTGTCGACTCGACTGACCTCGGTCTTGAGTTGTTCGGTGATATAGGTGGCCGTGTAGACACCCGTTAGACTGTCTTTCAGGGTGATGTATTCATCGTCGGCATGGGCCAGTCTGTCGCCCACGATGGCCGACAGATTGCGAAACAACTTGACAGAGATTTGCGGAAAAATCCTGCTGAATCGATTCAGGCTCTCCCAGCTCAGGCCCAAAACACGGGTCGGCTCTATGGCCTTGACCTCCGCGGTTCGTGGGCGCCGTGAAACCAGCGCGATTTCACCGAAGATCTCACCCGTTGCCATGGTCTTGAGACGAATGACCGCGCCGTCGGCGCGTCTCTTCCTGATCTCTACACGACCGTCGAGGATGACGAATACTCTCCTGCCCGGCTCGCCCTGTTTGATGATGAGCTCTCCGGTTTGATATTCGCGAGCATCGTTCACCAGCAATACCTTTTTGATTTGCCATAGCGCCATGCCCCGAAACAATGCGCAGCGGCCGATACATTCGCGCCTGACCTTTACCGACAACAGATCCCAGGCGGTGATGAGCCGTGTCGTACTGAGCAGCACGGGCGTCAGCAGAAAGGTGGCGATCAGGGCAAGGCAGATCACCATCGCGCTGAGCAGTCCAAAATAGACCACGGGGACAAAACTGGATGTCGCCAGGGTGGCGAATCCCAGGGCCAGGGCCAGCGATGTGGTGATAATGGGAACGGCCTCGGCCTTGACGGTATCCTCCAGTGCCGTGAGTTCATTTTTTCGGGTCTTTAAGCGGTGATGATAACGGCTCATGAAGTGCATGGTGTCATCTACGCAAATGCCCAAGGCAATGGCCGCGACCATCCCCGTTCCGGTATCCAGGGGTATCCCGGCAAAACCCATAACGCCAAACAAGGCCGCAATAGGGACAAGATTGGGAATCACCGCAATCAAACCCGCCCTGATATTCACGAACAGTAGCGATACGATAAGCAAAATGCTTACGATCATCATGATCAGCGATTGAGCCTGGGCATGGGCCATCGTATCGGCGGCCTGATTGGCCAGGATAGCCTCACCCGTGATCTCTACCTGCAAGGCGCTATCCAGGTGTTTTTCGGCAAAGCGCAGAATGCCTTCCACGGCCTGATTGAACTCATAAGAGGACCCGATGTTGTGGCGCACCACGATCCTCGCCTGGCCGTAATTATCGGAGACATATTCACTGACGTCACGATGCTTTATAAACAACATGTATTCACGAACGATCTCATCGGCAGCCGGCAACCCGGGGGGCTCCCGCCCCTCTTCTTCTGCCATGACACCATGCACCAGCGATATGAAATCCGCATAGGAAAAGGAGTGGTCGAAAAGGCCGGTACGCCTCAGATAGGCTTGCAGTTTCTGGATCTCGGCCAGGTATTTGGTTTGCAGAAAGGTCTCATCTATCCCCGAGTCGAGAATGACGGAGAAGGTATGCAGCCCAGACAGGTGATCGTGCAAAGTATCGGCCCGTTGGTTGATCAGCGATTCCTGGCCGAAATAATCCATCGGATTGTTATTGACGCGAAGTGACAGTGCACCATACCCCGAGACCAGAACGGCAACGATGACCACCCCTAGGGTGAGTGGCTTATGAGCGATGGCGAGGCGGTGCACGGCCCCGACCAGTCGCATATAACCCTGAAGTCCCGAATGCCTGGCGCTGGCCTCGGGAATCGTGCCCAGACGCCAGAGGTAGATGGGATGCAACCCTACCGTGATCAGAAAATTCAACAACAAGCCGGTAGCGGCCATCAAACCGAATTGGCGTAGCAGATCGATGTCGTTCAAGGCGACGGAAAGAAAGCCGAGATAGGTGGTGACAAAGGTCAGCAACACCGCGGTACCCATATTTGCCGCCATGAATTCCACCGCCCTCCCCCGCGTCATGCCTTCACCCACGCCCGCCTGATATTCGGCCAACAGGTGGATGTCCTCCGTGGATCCGATGATAATCAGCAACGCGGGAATGATGGAGGTCATCACATTGATTGGAACCTCCAGCAGCGCCATCAACGCCAGGGTCCAGATCACGCTCATGCCGGCGGTAAGCAAGGGCAGCATGGCCCCGTTGAGGCTGCGAAGACTCAATGCCAAGGTCATTACCAATACCAGCAGAGAAAGGGGCAAGACCCGTCGCTGATCCAGCAGAATTTGGTCCGTAAGGGAATCCCGCACATAGGACCCACCCATATGAAAGGCTTCTTGGATCTGCCCGCGCAGGGGGGTTATGGCCTGTTCAATGGCTGCGGTGGCATGGTGATCGAATCCGGCCGGCGGGGTATCGAGCGACTTGAAATGGATATTGATCGCCATTGCCGTGGCATCAGCAGAAAGCAGATTGCGCAAAATCAGCGGGTTTTGCAGCGCCTCTTGCTTGATGGTTTCGATGGCCTCGGCGGTAGCGGGTATTTCAACGAGATAGGGACGGGTGGAAATGTAACCGTCGACGTTTTTCACATTGCGAATGGAATAAAGACTGGACACCCGCTCGACGAACGGCAATGCCTCGATCATCTGAACGGCCTTTCCAATAGCGCCCAGCTTTTCAGAGTCGAACAACTCAGGGTCACGCAAGAATACGACCGTGATGCTGTCGGAGCCGAAGGTGTCCTGGGTGCGTTGAAAAAAGTCCCAGGCCGGCGTTGCCTTGATCAACATGCTTTCCGCGGAGATATTGATCTGGAGATCATTCAGGTGCAGCATCGCCACCAGCGTGATGAGCCCCATCATCGACAGCACCGCCCGGGGATGCGTTGCTGAGAACATCATGATCCTTTTCATCCTTCCCTCCCTCCCCTGGCTAAACCGAATAGCGCAGACTGCCCGAAGAGCAGTTGCAATCTGTTAAGCAGCGCTCGAGGCATACGACTCCTACTAGAGTTTCGCCCTATTCCGTTTAGGAATCAATCATAGGTGGTTACGGGCATCCTGTAGTTCATGGGAATATGGGGGGAAGGCTGTAGGTGAAATACAACATTTCCAGGAAGGCACAGGCATACATATCCACAATTTCTGTTGAAAAGCTTGTGGATAACCCTGGGGAAAAGCCTTTTAGGAACGACCCCCAATGAGTATTTTGCTAATCCGATTAAAAATCGATCACTACAGTTGAACCTTTCCACACTCGCCAAACTGATAGCGGAATTTTCAGTGACAGGAACGATTAGCTTGCTGTTTTTTTCAGCAATTCGGTTGCCGTCATGTCACCGCTGATATCGATATCGACGACCTCGATATCGGGCATGCGCCGCAGGATATAGGCCGCCATGAGTGTCGCCAGTTTCCGGTTGTCGTTCTCTATTGCCGTGAGCAGCTTGTCGGCACTGATCTGACAGCGCTGTTCCATGTTCGGCCGGTCCACCCAGGTGCGGCTCATCTGCCAGCCTTTTTCCATGTCCTCATCCATTTTCTGAAAAAAATCCTCGGCCTCGGTGAGCATTTCATCAGGGACCGTAATGGGAAAGGTTTGTTCTTCTACGATGACTTTCAGTATCATTCTATGGTTTCCAATAAAATATTAAAACAAGCTGCATTATACCCATGGCAACTGAATTTTCAGTGTCCGAAGTATACGGCCTCAACGCCACTTTATAATTATCATGCTCATTCGAATCCCCCATCTGCTTTCTCAACAACAACTCGATAAGGTGCAACAAGCACTCTCTAAAGCCCGCTTCGTCGATGGCAAACTATCTGCCGGCATGGCGGCGAAAC
The DNA here is from genome assembly GCA_039714615.1 of Pseudomonadota bacterium. Lineage (GTDB taxonomy): Bacteria > Pseudomonadota > Gammaproteobacteria > JAAEPA01 > JAAEPA01 > JAAEPA01. The sequence goes on from JBDLIZ010000078.1 coordinate 4,227, forward strand.
GCATCAAAAATAATCAAGAACTGGCCATGGATCAGGCCCAAGTGAACGAACTGAACAATATCGTCATGGGAAACCTGGTGCGTCATCCAGTGTATAAAAATGCCGCCCTGCCCCATCGCATAGCCGTACCCTTCTATGCCCGCTATACACCCGGCATGTTCTATGGCGACCATGTAGACGACCCGGTCATGGGGACAGACGACCGCTATCGCTCGGACATTTCGATTACTGTTTTTCTCAATGCCCCTGAGGACTATCAGGGGGGAGAACTGGTGATACGCACCTCATTTGGGGAACAGCAGGTCAAGTTTGCGGCGGGAGATGCGGTGATGTATCCCTCTTCCAGCCGTCATCATGTCGATGAGGTAACCGAGGGGGAACGCCTGGTAGCCGTAACCTGGTTGCAAAGCATGGTGAGAGATCCCGCCAGGCGGGAGTTATTGTACGAACTCAGTTTGGCACGAGAAAAACTATTGCGTCGCGCCCCTGACGCCGACGAGACCGCGCACATCGATACGGCCTACGTCAATCTGGTACGCATGTGGGCGGAAATATAGCGTTAAATGCAGCGAACAAGGGCTGCGATATTAAATCACAGCCCTTACTCACTAAGTTTACTAATTAACGATGAGAACCCTTGTCTTCGTGCGCAACATCTACGAGCTTCATCGCCAGATCCCTATATTCCTGGCGGTAACCCTTTAGGGGACTGTCATCTGAAGGGGTGAAATATTCCTCCATCGAGACACCGCCTTTGTGCTCACGTTCGATAAACATCTTCTGCATTTCCAGAAGCTTTTTGATCATCTCTTGTCTGTCACTCATTACTTCAATCTCCACACCCGCGGGGTTTTAATACAACATCTAAGGAAATACTATCTCAGCAAATCAGAGCCCGTCTCTACTCCTCTTTGGATAGCGACAAAAGGCTCAACCCACATAATTCACCCAGATCCGTGATAGGTAGCGGGCATGTACCAACTGTATTTGAGCAGCCATAATGAAATACGCCTTTTCATTTGCCAATTCAGCCGCTTGCACAAAGCCCGCTGCCGCCTTGGTGAAATATGTGGGTTAATATCCCCCTTTGCGCCGGCTCTCCGGCAGCCCCCCTATCCGCCCGCCCTGCTTGCTCGGGTTGCCTGGAAACAGGTCGTAAAGCGTCTTGGCTTTGACCTTTCTGTCGTTCCATTTTTTAGCCATGGCCTTGACCATGGAGCGCGTATTGGGCTGGTTCCCGGCGTTATTGATGTATTCGTCCCGTAGATAGTTAACCACGTCCCAGTGCCTCTCGGTAAGATTGATCTCCTCGGATTCCGCGATCACTTCGGCAATCCTTTTGTTCCAGTCCCCGATATTTGCCAGAAAACCCATGGGGGTGGTTTCAATGATTTTTCCATCGACCTCTAAAGTCATCTTTCACTCCTAATGCTAAGTAAATTGTTTTAAATATATGCCTTCTTACCACCAACCATGAGTCGCTGGGGGACTAATCTAAGGGTTTTTTTACCGCGTCTATACCCCTGTGAGGGAGGAACAGACCACAGCCGATCTTGCGACCGGGACCCAGACCTTGCTGCTGCAAGGCGACCGACTGCGCCACTTCCAAGCCATCAATCATGAGACTTCGTGCCGTGATATCGCCGTCCGGGAAACTGAAGCGATGGGTGCGCCCACACAGCATTTTTTTGACCCGCACCCCCATATCCTTTAGATTCGAGGCGGCTTGATCGAGGAATACGTTCTCGTCCTGCCCCTGATCAGCGATGATATAGCGCGCAAAGAGGGTGGTCAGATGACTGAGCGTACGGACACCGACGCTGCCCAATGTCAACGCATTCCCCCCGACATCCAGGGTCCTGCCCATGAGAGATTTCGCCTCTTCGATACGTTCCTTGGGTAGACGAAGGGTCATCCGCGTGCGCCGAGACAGATACATCACCGCTTGCGGATCTTCAGGGCGAATCCAACCGTTACCCGATTCGGCGCCGTGGATCAAGTGAATACCCGCGCGCTCCTCCTCCCTCAACCAGGGCAAGGCGTCCAAAAACGCCGTGGAAAGCACAAAGGCATGATCCAGCGGCAGGCCCTGGCACGACACTTTGAAGGACAGATCGACGATGTCATCCGGAACCGTGTAAGGTCGTGATGCATCATTATCTTGTTGCCAATACATGTTCTCTTTTCGCCTTGCTAAACCAATCTCTAATGAACGGCGACTCGACCGCTCCCACGCCTTAAAAGGCAGTAAACGCCGATTCCAGTCGCCCTTCCCAATCCACAGGGGTATCCCTGAAGGGCGGCTTCACGTCCATACGGAAAAACCGCTCGCCTTGCTGACCGCGCCGCTTGACCACGACCTCCAGTTGCTCAAAGGTCTCCAGCTCATGATGCTGCATCAGTATTTCACTCAACCAGAGCATGTTCTCAGTCTCCTAAAACGGTACCGACGTCTGTATCCCTAACCCGGTCATAATAACGGGCACGGAACAGCAAGCGCCGCCGGGCTTTGATCTCGGAATCGATAAACGCACTGCGATTATGCAACACATTATTACATATGAGCCCCTGACCAGGTTTCAAGCAGTAGTTGAAAATATAAGGCGTCTCAGCGGCCAATAATTGCTTTAAAAAGCTCACCGCGGCCTGGGTATGCGCATCTTGCCGCCAACCGATGTTTCTGGTTCTTGCGGTATACCTCATCAGCAGATTCCCGCTCTGAGGGTCCATGGAAAATACCGGTCCACTCTGTTTTGGGCGCAACTCGATACCGTTTTCAATATTGGCCGGGATGATCATCGCCTCGGGATGCATGAAGGCGCGGATATGTTCGGGATTATGATCACGCATCAAGATATAGGCGATTTCATGGTCCAAGAGACCGTTCACACCGCCTTCGACTGCATCCTGAGCGCAATTCAGGACCATGCCGCGGATCCGCTGATCCGATTCATTGTAATAACCATCCGTATGCCAGTTCAGAGGGAGGTTCGTATAGGGGATATAACCCTTGCTGCGACCGTCGGACCTGATGCTCAAGGAGGTGATGCTATCCTCATCGGCGCAAAGATTGCTGTCAAGGCGATACAGGCCCAATTGTTGACCCAGCTTGCGCACCCCGACTTTGTCTCGCCCCCGGCTGCCGACGATATCGAACACCGCCATGTTCGCCTTGCGGCAACGGGCCAGCAATGCTGCTTTTTCCTCACGTTTGAGGGTATTGGGGTCCTCGATCCTTACCACCAGCTCCTGAACGCGAGTTGGGTAGTTCAACAGTTTTCGAGTACGCCAACGCCGGTAGGCCTCCTCATCGTTCAGATCAAAAGGCCCAGTGGACCGGGAAGGCAAATAATGTTGAACACTCGTCATGATATCTTGTCGTCAGCAATGCACTATGTTGGTGCATCTACCGCTGAGGGAAAGGGATACATTTATATTTTAATACAGGGGGCCTGGTGTTTGAGTATCCCTATGGCAAGGGTTAACAAGCCACCACCCTACCCTCTTCATAAATGAATTCCCCATCTAGTCTCTGCCAACCATTTCCAACTCTTTGTCAAACAACCATGTATGCAACTGATTTTAATATATTTATTTTTTCGTATTCGATAATCTTCTGGGCCTACCAAATGGAGAAAATGTCTGCTAACGGCTAGATATCCCCTTCGGGATAATGCTTGCCTTAGTGGCCACCCCATAGGTAGGGTATTTAAATTCATCGCCTCCCCCTAGACTCTGTCTACTAACTTTCGGGTCCATTGCGACTCATCCATAGACCCGAATAGCTAATACGACGACAACAAATACGAGGTGGCAACACAGGTCCACCGGCCGCCACCTTTTGATCTTCATCAAAAAGGAGACAATGCATGGCCAAAAATCCGCATGAGACGCCGATGCTTGACGAGCTGGAGAATGGCCCCTGGCCTAGTTTCATTTCCGGCATCAAGCGTCTGAGAGATCAGCATCCTGACCAAAGAATCAACGGCGTAGCCAATTCCCTGCTGGGCCAGCTCGAGCACTCCTATGAAACCCGCAAAGGTTATTGGAAGGGCGGCACCGTTTCAGTGTTTGGCTATGGCAGCGGCATCATCCCTCGCTTCTCCGAGGTAGGCAGCGCTTTCCCCGAATCCAAAGAATTCCATACCCTGCGCGTACAGCCGCCCGCTGGAAACTTCTACACCACGGACATGCTGCGCAAACTCGGCGACAGCTGGGAAAAATACGGTTCCGGTCTGGTCACCTTTCACGGACAAACCGGTAACATCATGTTCATCGGTACCGATACCAATAACATCCAGCACTTCTTCGATGAAATCAATGAATACGGTTGGGACCTGGGCGGCGCCGGCCCCTGTGTACGAACCGGCATGTCCTGCATAGGCTCCGCACGTTGCGAGATGTCCAACTGCGATGAGATGAAGATCCATCGTAGCCTGCTGAATAATTTCACCGACGACGTCCACCGCCCCGCCCTGCCCTACAAGTTCAAGTTCAAGGTCTCGGGTTGCCCCAACGACTGCATGAACGCCATCGAGCGTTCGGATTTCGCCGTCATCGGCACCTGGCGCGATGATATGAAGGTCGACCAGCAACAGGTCAAGAACTATGTCGCCAACAAAGGGCGTCAGTACATCATCGACAACGTCATCACCCGTTGCCCAACCCAGGCGCTGTCACTCAACGATGACGATACCCTGGCGGTAAAGAACAAGGACTGTGTGCGTTGCATGCATTGTCTGAACGTCATGCCCAAGGCCCTATCTCCAGGCGACGACAAGGGTGTCAGCATACTCATGGGTGGCAAACGCACCCTGAAGATCGGCGACCTGATGGGTACGGTTGTTATTCCCTTCATGAAGCTCGAATCCGAAGAGGACCACGAGCGTCTGCTCGAGCTGGCTGAAGAGACCATCGATTTCTGGGCCGAAAACGGTCTGGAACACGAACGCTGCGGCGAGATGATCGAGCGCATCGGTCTGGTCAACTTCCTGGAAGGCATCAATATAGGTGTTGACCCCAATATGGTCAGTGATCCTCGCAGTAGCTCTTACGTCCGGATAGACGGCTGGGACGAGGAAGCCGAAAAATGGTTCCAACGCAAGGCCGAAGGCTAAACAAGCCATTGTCTGATCGACCCAGTGACAGTTACCTCAACCCATAATAACTACATCCTCACAGCAGGAGGACATTTAAATGCTCCAGCAACACCGTCCACCTATTGAATCCGGTTGTCCGGACGGATTCCAATACATGCATCCCCTGATGCGCAAAAACTTCGGGGATTGGGCCTATCACGATGACCCCCAACCCGGCGTTTTGCGTCATGTCTCTCACAATGGCGACCAGATCTGGACCGTAAAGGCCGGTACTCAACGCATTCTGGACCTGTTCACACTGCGCAAACTGTGCGATATCGGCGACACCTATGGTGATGGCCACATCCACTTTACGCTTCGCAGTAACATAGAGTATATGGTTGCCGAAGAGGCCAAGGTCCAACCCCTGATCAACGCCCTGGAAGAGGCCGGCTTCGTCGTCGGTGGTACCAAGAACTCGGTGACCTCGATCTCCCATACCCAGGGCTGGCTGCATTGCGATATCCCAGGCACCGATGCCTCGGGCGTGGTCAAGGCAATGATGGATGAGCTCATTGATGAGTTCAAAAACTGGAACATGCCTAACCGTGTGCACATCACCACCGCTTGCTGCCAGATCAATTGTGGTGGACAGGGTGACATCGCCATCAACGTGCAGCACACCAAACCCCCCAAGATCAATCATGACTTGGTGGCCAATGTGTGCGAGCGCCCCTCGGTGGTGGCACGCTGCCCGGTCGCGGCGATCCGTCCTGCGATGGTCAACGGCAAGCCGTCTCTAGAGGTTGATGAGAAGAAATGTATGTGCTGCGGGGCCTGCTATCCACCCTGTCCTCCGATGCAGATCAACGATGCCGAACACTCTAAAATCGCTATCTGGGTGGGTGGGAATCACTCCAATGCCCGTGGTAAACCCACTTTTCAGAAGTTGGTGGCCGCAGGTGTACCCAACAACCCACCGCGGTGGCCAGAGGCCACCGCAATCGTGAAGCAGATTCTAAAGACTTACAAGGAAGACGCCCGCGACTGGGAGCGCATCAATGACTGGATCGAGCGCATCGGCTGGCCGCGGTTCTTCGAGAAGACCGGCCTGCCGTTCACCAAGTACCACATCGACAACTGGCGCGGTGCACGCAAGACCCTCAATGCCTCAACCCACATCCGGTTCTAATTTGGTATCAGGAGCGAGGTAAAAAAAGGTGAAATTTGGAATTCTAGTAAACGAAGGACCCTACACCCATCAGGCCTCTGATTCAGCCTACCACTTCACTAAGGCTGCGCTGGAGAAGGAACACGAGATTTTCCGGGTCTTTTTCTACCACGACGGTGTCAACAACGGGACCCGGCTCGGGGTTCCCCCACAGGACGACCGTAACATCACCACACAGTGGTCGGAACTGGGCGAACAATACGGCCTGGATCTGGTGGTGTGTATCGCTGCGGCACAACGTCGCGGCCTACTGGATGCCGACGAGGCCAAGCGCCACGGCAAAGACGCCGACAACATCGCCCCGGGCTTTCATATCTCGGGACTGGGGCAGTTGATTGAGGCGGGCATCCAGTCAGACCGCCTTGTGGTATTTGGTGATTAAGGGAGGGCGCACACGATGTCGCAGATAAAAAAGTTTCTTTACGTCAATAGAAGGGCGCCCTATGGCACGATATACGCCCTGGAATCCCTGGAAGTGGTACTGATCGGTGCCGCCTTTGAACAGGACGTCAGTCTGGCCTTCTTGGATGATGGCATTTACCAGCTCACCAAGGGGCAAAATACCCAGGGGATCGGCATGAAAAACTTTTCGCGGACCTACTCCGCACTGGGTGATTACGAAGTCACCAAGATCTATGTCGACAAGGATTCACTGGCAGAACGGGGTCTGACCCTGGATGACCTGCTGGATCTGAAATACGAGGATGAGGAAGACGATTGGGCCGAAAAGGACTCTATCCGCCTGGTGACTCGGGAACAACTCGGCGAGATCATGGATCAGCACGATGTTGTGTTCAGTTTCTAAAGGGGGAGACAAACAATGACCATGCTACATACCGTAAATAAGTCTCCCTTCGAACGCAATGCACTGGATTCCTGCCTGCGCACCGCCAAGAAGGGTGGCTCTATTCTGTTAATCGAAGACGGTGTCTACGCGGCCCTGCAGGGAACTAAAACCGCGGAAAACGTCACCCAGGCAATGAGCAACTTTTCGTTCTATGTATTAGGGCCTGATATAGCCGCCCGGGGAATGACTGAAGACCAGGTCATTGAGGGTATCAAAGTCGTCGATTATGGCGGCTTTGTCGATCTTGTGGCGGAACACGAGAACCTTCAATCCTGGCTTTAACTTATTGTTTAACCTACGCATCATTCATGCGTCAATTGAGGAGATTGAATTATGCCACTTGAAGTTAATGGCAAATCGTACGAAACCGATGAAGAAGGCTACCTGGCCAACCTCAGCGAATGGATACCCGAATTAGCCGATGCCATGGCCACCGCCGATGGCGCCGCGCTGTCCAGTAATCACTGGGAAGTGATCAATTTTCTGCGTGAATATTACGAAGAGTATCAGATCGCCCCAGCGGTTCGCGTACTCACCAAGGCAATCGGTAAAAAGCTGGGCAGGGACAAGGGCAACAGCAAGTATTTGTACGAACTGTTCCCCTATGGACCCGCCAAACAAGCCTGTAAATACGCCGGTCTTCCCAAGCCTACAGGTTGCGTGTAAGGCATTATTCAGTAACAGCCAGGGGCATTAAGCCCCACTGTTGCTTTTTCGACAATTACCAGGAGAGTACAGAAACATGTCGTTTCTGACGGTTGTATATGCGCTCGTCTTTTATACCGCCTTCGTCGTTCTAGTGGGCGGTTTGCTCTACAAGATCAGCCTCTATGCACTCACTCCCGCGCCGCTGAAAATTCCTACCACTCCGGCGCCGGTCACTCGCGGCGGGGTAGTCATCCGCATGATTAAGGAAGTCACCGTCTTCGAGAGCCTGTTCAAATCCAATAAATGGATCTGGTTGTTCGGCTGGTTATTTCATGTGGCGCTGGCGCTGGTGTTGATGCGCCATCTGCGCTATTTCACCGAGCCGGTATGGTTCTGGGTATCCTTAGTGCAACCGTTTGGTAAATATGCCGCCTTCGCTATGCTCGCCGGATTGGCCGGGCTGTGGGCCAGGCGTTTCCTGGTCGATCGGGTGCGCTACATCTCTGCCCCCTCCGACCATCTCATGCTGGCCTTGTTGGTCCTGATCGGCCTCAGCGGCGCCATGATGACCTTCGTGGCGCATACCGATATCGTCGCGGTCAAGGCATTCTTCCTGGGTCTGATGGTTTTCGATTTGCAGCCCATGCCCGCCGACCTGATATTGCTCGTTCACATCACCCTGGTCGCCGCGCTGATGATCATATTTCCGTTCAGCAAGCTGTTACATGCACCCGGCGTATTCTTCAGCCCCACACGAAATCAGGTAGACAACCCCAGAGAACGGCGGCACCTATCCGCTTGGGCGGCCAAGATAGAGGCTGCCGAGCGGCAGTAAATCGGTGACCGTTATAAACCTAGATCCTGCAAATGATCACACTCACATAGCACAAGCTCTTGATCCGTATAGCGATATTTGCTCCCTCGGGAATCACAATAAGGATGCCATCACTTCTTCGCTCGGTCTCAAATTCGCATTACGAATCAATGCCTTGCACCCTGCAAGCACGATCACTTGCAGTGATCTAGGTTAAACCTGATTCTCTAAGGAACGCATATATGGCCGATTTCGAGACCCCGGAACTCAAAGAATATTCCATCATCCCCAAGCTCAAACAAGGGGTGATGGCCCATAGCAAACCCTTCATTGCCAAACCGCAGTTTCAAAAGCCCTTGGGCTTCCCCGGGGAACTGGTGGACAATTGGCAACAGGTCGCCATCGAAAAGATGGGCGAGCTGACCAAAAAGTACCGGTCGCTGAGGGTTTTTCTTGATTCCTGCGTCAAATGTGGCGCCTGTACCGACAAGTGTCACTACTACCTGGGTACTACGGATCCCAAGAACATGCCCGTGGCGCGCCAGGATCTGTACCGCAAGGTCTACCGTCGTTACTACACCTTCGCCGGCAAGCACTTCCCCAAACTGGTCGGGGCCGAGGATCTGACCAAACAGGTCCTGGACGACTGGTACAGCTATTTTCATCAATGTTCCCAGTGCCGTCGCTGCTCGGTGTACTGCCCCTACGGCATCGATACCGCCGAGATCTCCATGGCCGCCCGTGAGGTTATGGACAGCATCGGCGTAGGTCAGAAATACTGCAACGAGATCATCGGCAAGGTCTTTGTCATCGGCAACAATCTAGGACTTCCGGAACCGGCCTTGGTAAATACCTTGGAGGGCCTGGAGGAAGAGGTCGAGGAAGACACCGGTATCAAGGTGCGCTTTCCAGTCGACGAAAAGGGGGCCGATATCCTGCTGGTCACCCCATCGGCCGATTTCTTTGCCGAGCCCCATGTCGATGGCCTGATCGGTTATGCCAAGGTCTTTCATGAGGTCGGCGCCAGTTGGACGGTCAGCTCCTATGCCAGCGAGGCCGCCAACTTCGGCATGTTCATCGGCAGCTACGAAAACATGCGCAAGATGGCGTTGCGCATCCGCAAGGCCGCTCAAGATCTCGGTGTAAAACGCATCGTGATGGGCGAGTGTGGTCATGCCTGGCGCGTCGCCTACAGCTTTATGAACACCCTCGCCGGACCCTTTGATTTTCTGGATCCGAAATATCCGGTGCCCATGCACATCTGCGAATATACCCATGAGCAGATCAAGGCTGGAAAACTTAAGTTTGACAAGTCCGAGAATGATTGGATGACACTCACCTATCACGATTCCTGCAATGTGGCACGCGCCTCGCGCATGGGCGATAAGCCGGGGGGGCAATTCAGCATTCCGCGCGAACTCATCAAGGCGGTTTGCAACAACTTTTATGACATGGCCGAAGAAACCATCAAGGAAGGCACCTACTGCTGCGGTGGTGGCGGTGGACTGCTCACCGA